>NZ_JBQCXF010000618.1:0-1628 GCF_051956635.1 Neisseria sp. P0022.S010
CGTGTACTTCAACGATTTCCAGCAGACGGCCTTTGTCCAAGAGGGCGGCACGGTCGCACAGGCGGCGGATAACGCTCATTTCGTGGGTAACGATGACGATGGTTACGTTGAAACGTCGGTTGATGTCTTCCAAACACTTCAAAACGCTGCGCGTAGTGGCAGGGTCGAGGGCGGAAGTGGGTTCGTCGGCGAGGATGACTTGAGGTTGCGGTGCCAGCGCACGGGCAATGCCGACACGTTGTTTTTGACCGCCGGAAAGTTGGGACGGGTAATGGTTGGCACGGTCTTGCAAGTCGACAATTTCCAAACATTCTTCAACACGCGCTTGGATTTTTTTAGACGGCCATTTGGCAATTTCTAAAGGAAAGGCGACGTTTTCGGCAACGGTACGGTTGCTCAATAGGTTGAACTGTTGGAACACCATGCCGATGTTTTGTCGGGCGTGGCGCAGTTGCGTGGCGTTGAGCGCGGTCAGTTCTTGGCCGCACACGCTGACGGTACCTGTATCCGGACGTTCCAATAAGTTAATCAGACGCAACAAGGTGGATTTGCCTGCACCGGAGTAGCCCATCAGGCCAAAGATTTCACCCTGTTTGATTTCGAGGCTGGTCGGCTTGACGGCGACAAAGTCTTTTTTGTCGCGTGTTTGATAGTGTTTGGAAACGTGATCCAGAATAATCATGGTTTATCCGTGTTTTCTTTAATTCGTGTGGCCATCAGGGTGTGCAGACGGCGGTTGTCGGCGCGTGCAACAGTAAATTGCAGGCTGCCGATGATGACTTTTTCGCCGCGTACGGGCAGATGCCCCAACTCTTGAATGACCAGGCCGCCGATGGTGTCGGCTTCTTCGCTGCTGTATTCCGTACCGAAGAAGGTGTTGATGTCTTCGATTTCGGTAGCCGCGTGGATGCGCCAGCGTTCGGAAGAAACGGCATGGATGTTGTCGGCGCTGTCGTCTTCGTCAAACTCGTCTTCGATTTCGCCGACGATTTGCTCGATGATGTCTTCAAAGGTGACCAAGCCGGATGTGCCGCCGTATTCGTCGATGACAATCGCCATGTGGTTACGCTGTTCGCGGAACTCTTTTAAAAGGGCGGTCAAAGATTTGCCTTCGGGAACGAAAACGGCAGGGCGCAAGACGGATTGCAGGTGGAACTGTTCGGGGTTGAACATATATTTGAGTAGGTCTTTGGCGTGCAAAATACCCAAAACTTCGTCTTTGTCTTCGCCGATGACAGGGAAACGCGAATGGGCGGTTTCGATGACGTAGGCCGTGATGCGCTCGATGCTGTCGTTCTCTTTCAATACGTTCATGCGGCTGCGCGTAATCATCGCATCGCGCACTTCCAGCTCGGCAAAGTCCAATACTTTTTCCAGCCGGGTCAGTGTCTCGGCGTCAAAAACTTCCTGCTCGTGTGCTTGGCGCAGCAGGGTCAATACGTCTTCGGCGGAGTCGGGCTCGCCGGCAAGTCGGGAGATTAGGCGTTCGAAAAATTTGGGCTTCGACTGCGTACCGTCCATTTTAATATTCGTCCTCTTGGTAGGGGTTGGGGAAGCCTGCCGCCAGCATCAGGCGGATTTCTTCGGCTTCCATTATTTCGGCTTCATCGTCTTCGATGTGGTCGTAG
>NZ_JBQCXF010000619.1:0-1619 GCF_051956635.1 Neisseria sp. P0022.S010
AGTTTCAGACGGCCTTTTAAAAATCGTATTACAATAAGCCAAAATTAAAAACACATTCCATTATGTCCAAAAAAATCCTGATTATTACCCCAAGCTGGATTGGCGACTGCGTCATGACCCAACCGCTTTATCGCCGTTTGCATGAGCTGCATCCCGGCTGCACTATTGATGCTTTTGCGCCCAAATGGTCGATGGCCGTATTTGAGCGTATGCCTGAAATCAACCGTGTGATGGAAAACCCGTTTGGACATGGTGCATTGGAATTGAAAAAACGCTGGCGTATCGGGCGTGAATTGGGAAAAGAAGGCTATGATCAAGTGATTGTTTTGCCCGGTTCGCTCAAATCCGCCATTATTGCTTTGGCTACGGGGATTAAACAGCGTACGGGCTACGTCGGCGAGTCGCGCTATTTTTTGCTGAACGATATCCGTAAGTTGGATAAGGCCGCATTGCCGTTGATGGTTGACCGCTATACTGCGCTGGCGCACCCGACCCAAGCGGATTTTAACGGGCATTCTGATAATCCCTGTTTCACGATTGATCCCGAAAGCCGTCAAGCCGCTTTGGCAAAACATGGTTTGGCGACGGATAAACCGATTTTGGCATTTTGTCCCGGTGCGGAATATGGCCCGGCCAAGCGTTGGCCTGCGCGTCATTTTGCCGAACTCGGCCGCCGCTATTTGGCTGAAGGTTGGCAGGTTTGGCTGTTTGGTTCACAAAAAGATTTCGATATTGCAGATGAAATCAACCGACTTTCAGACGGCCTGTGTACCAATCTTTGCGGTAAAACCAATCTTCCGGAAGCGATTGATTTGTTGTCTTGCGCTGATACGGTCGTGTGCAACGACAGCGGTCTGATGCACCTTGCGGCCGCGCTTGATCGGAAATTGGTTGCGGTTTACGGTTCATCCAGCCCTGACCATACGCCGCCTCTAAGCCCAAAGGCAAAAATCGTCAGCTTGAATTTGGATTGCTCGCCTTGTTTCAAGCGAGAATGTCCGTTGGGGCATACGGATTGTTTGAACAAACTGACGCCGGATAGGGTGCAAAAAGCGGCGGAAGAGCTGGCTCGTTCGGCGTAATCCAATAAAGATTAGATGGAAAGCAGCAAAGGGCAGATTTGAGTCTGCCTTTTGATTTTTTGTTTTTAACGAAAGGCCGTCTGAAAATCATATTTCAGACGGCCTTTTGGGGTTTGAAATCAATACATCTGATTATTTTTGATGTAGATTGTAAACGTATTCGACTTCTTCGCGGCTGCCCATGAATACGGCAACACGTTGGTGCAGGCCGGTAGGTTGGATGTCGAGCATGGCTTCGATGGCGTTGTTTGATGCGCCGCCGGCCTGTTCCATAATCAGGCTCATCGGGTTGGCTTCGTACATCAGGCGCAGTTTGCCCGGTTTGGATGGGTCGCGTTTGTCTTGCGGATACATGAATATGCCGCCGCGCATCAGGATGCGGTGGATTTCGGCAACCATGCTGGCTACCCAGCGCATATTGTAGTTTTTGCCGCGTACGCCGGTTTCGCCTGCCAGCAATTCGTCAATGTATTGTTGAACAGGGGCGAACCAATGTCTTTGGTTGGACATATTGATGGCGAATTCTTTAGTGGATTC
>NZ_JBQCXF010000620.1:0-1617 GCF_051956635.1 Neisseria sp. P0022.S010
CCTCGGCATCGACTTTATTGCGTGCGAGCCATGGGAATGCAGGCATATTGGACTCCGGCACAACGTCGCGCGGGTTCAGCAGGTGGATGCGGTGCCATTCATCGGAATAACGGCCGCCGACACGAGCTAAATCCGGACCGGTACGTTTAGAACCCCATTGGAACGGATGGTCATAAACAGACTCACCGGCAACGGAGTAGTGGCCGTAACGTTCGGTTTCTGCACGGAATGGACGAATCATTTGAGAGTGGCAGTTGTAGCAGCCTTCGCGTACGTAAATATCACGACCGGCCACTTGCAAGGCGTTGTATGGTTTCACGCCTGGCGCAGGTTCAGTAACTGCCTTGGAGAAGAACAGCGGGACGGCCTCGATCAGAAGGCCGACGCTGACTACAAGCAGGGTGAATACAATCAGTACACCGACTTTTTCTTCAGCTAATTGTTGTAATTTCATTTTGGTAGCCTATCTTTCTTATCATTAGTGGTGCTGAGTTTGAGAAACCGCAGGAATCTCAGCATCAACTGCTTTACCACTGATAGCAGTACGGTAAACGTTATATGCCATGATGCACATACCGCTCAGGTACAGAAGACCGCCGGTGAAACGAATCATATAGTAAGGCATGGTACGTTTTACAGATTCGACAAAGGAATAAGTCAGTGTGCCGTCTTCGTTCAAAGAACCCCACATCAGGCCTTGCATCACACCGGCAATCCACATCGCGGCGATATACAGAACCACACCGATGGTTGCAATCCAGAAATGCGCTTCAACCAATTTGGTGCTGTACATTTCGTTTTTACCGAAGAGGCGAGGGATCATGTAATAAACGGAACCGATGGTTACGAAGCCTACCCAACCCAATGCACCGGCGTGAACGTGTGCAACAGTCCAGTCAGTGTAGTGGCTCAGAGCGTTAACAGTTTTAATAGACATCATCGGGCCTTCGAAGGTAGACATACCGTAGAAGGACAGAGATACGATCAGGAATTTCAAAATCGGGTCGGTACGCAGTTTGTCCCATGCACCAGACAGAGTCATGATGCCGTTGATCATACCGCCCCAAGAAGGTGCGAACAGGATCAAAGACAATACCATACCCAAAGATTGAGTCCAGTCAGGCAATGCGGTGTAGTGCAAGTGGTGAGAACCTGCCCACATATAAGTGAAAATCAAAGCCCAGAAGTGAACGACGGACAAGCGGTAAGAGTAAATAGGACGACCTGCTTGTTTTGGTACGAAGTAGTACATCATGCCCAAGAAGCCGGCTGTCAGGAAAAAGCCCACCGCATTGTGACCGTACCACCATTGAACCATCGCATCAATCGCACCAGCGTAAACCGGGTAAGATTTCATCAAACCGGCAGGGATGCTGATATTATTGACGATGTGCAACAGCGCAACAGCCAAGATGAAGCCGCCGTAGAACCAGTTGGCAACGTAAATATGTTTGATTTTACGTTTGGCAATCGTACCGAAGAATACGATGGCGTAGGCAACCCACACCAGCGTAATCAAAATGTCGATAGGCCATTCCAACTCGGCGTATTCTTTACCTTGGGTGTAACCCATAGGCAAGCTGATGGCAGCAGCCACGATAACGGCCTGCCAACCCC
>NZ_JBQCXF010000621.1:0-1616 GCF_051956635.1 Neisseria sp. P0022.S010
ATATATAAACTTGGCTATTTTAATTTATTGATTAATTGGTATTGCGTGCGCAAGAATTCGTCCAAAACCGCCTGTTGGATTTCCAAGCGTTTGGCTACGGGCGAGGCAAAGCGCACGATGATGTTGTACACCTTATCGTCATGTGGCACGCGGGATACACGCGGCTGGGCGGCGGGCGTGATAAACAATTTTTGGGTTTGCACGTTTTCCAAATGCTGTTTGATGGCAGGGACATAAGGCTCGCACAAGGGCTCAAGAACGTCTTTCAGACGGCCTATGATTTCGTCCGAATCCAAATGAATCGGCACGGGAATTTCCACCGTATGAATCACATAATCGCCCAAAATATTGTCGCGGCGCACGGTGTGGCTCAGAAGTAAGCTGTTGGGAAACGAGAGCGTTTTGCCGGAAAGCTGGCCAATCAACGGATTTGGGCCTATTTGCATCATCAGCGTGTTCAGCATATTGATATCGACCACCCGTCCGCGCAGGCCGTTAATTTCGATGTAGTCGCCGATGGAATATTGTTTGGTTACCGAGCGCAGGATGCTGCCGGACAAACACATAATCAATTCTTTGGTCGCCACCACAATTGCTGCGGCTACCGCAAACATTGACAACGCCAAAGTTTGAATCTGCGCCGCCCAAATCATCGCCAGCCCGAACAAGAGCAGCAGCATGGTAATGTTGCGGCTGACCACCAGCGAACGGCGTTTGTTTTCAATGCTTAAATCCGGATGGCTGCGAAAATGCGCCGAAAGTAAGATGCTGCGCCCGGTAATAACGGCCACAATCATCACTACTGACATTAAAACCGATTTGATGATCTCTTCACTGACAGGCAAAGCGTTCAGCCATTCCTGTATGGTGTTCCACATAATACTGTTTCCTTTCCCTTTTTAGGCCGTCTGAAAACCCACGCGTTCAAAAATTTCTGCCGCACATGCTTCCGATACCGCAAACAAAGTTGCCACGCTGCCCAAAGCCCGTTGTGCTGCCACGCTCAAATCATCGCGGCACACTTCGCCCAGCCACTCAACCGGCCGCACCAGCGACATTTTTTCATCGTCCCATTGTGGACAATGCACCGCGCCGCCTGTAATCCTGCCAACCCGATAACGGCGCAAGGCAGGCGAGTAGGTCAGTACGGCATCTCCATCAGCCAATTCGTTGACAAACCGCCACATTTGAGCCGCGCCCGATTGCGCCGTTCTCAACTTCACATCCGGCACGGCCGAACGGTAAATATCGGTCAGCTCCTCACGGCCAAAACCTTTTGCCGCCGCTTCAGCCAGCATGGGCCAAGCCAACGCCGCCACGCCGCGTTCGAAAAATACGTCATAAAGCGCACCTTGCGTGCTGCGAACCATATAAAGTCTGGCTTGTTTTCCCATTGCAGTACCTGTTTGTTTGAAGAACCCATCCCTTTGTTTCCATGTTACCCGTTACGGCTGAAAAATTCGATATTTTGCATTGTCGGAAGGGTTTGAAGTTCTCGCTGAAAATAAATGAATTATAAATGAAAGGCCGTCTGAAAAAATAAAATAGGCCGATATATCAACAGATGATATATCGTAACAATATATTAATAACTGTAAAATTTTTTACGTTTATAT
>NZ_JBQCXF010000622.1:0-1614 GCF_051956635.1 Neisseria sp. P0022.S010
GGATACGATACCGAAACGGTCGCGCAAAGGATTGGTCAGCATACCGGCACGGGTCGTCGCGCCTACCAATGTAAACGGCGGCAAATCGATTTTGACCGAACGCGCGGCCGGTCCTTCGCCTATCATGATGTCCAACTGATAATCTTCAAGCGCGGGATAAAGGATTTCTTCAACCACAGGACTTAAACGGTGGATTTCATCGATAAACAGCACATCATGCGGCTCAAGATTAGTCAACAAGGCTGCAAGGTCGCCGGCACGTTCCAAAACCGGGCCGCTGGTTTGACGCAAATTAACGCCTAACTCTTTAGCGATAATGTGTGCCAAAGTAGTTTTGCCCAAACCCGGAGGGCCAAACAGCAAAGTGTGGTCAAGCGCTTCACCACGTTTTTTCGCTGCCTGAATAAAAATGGCCAACTGCTCTTTTGCTTTATCCTGCCCGATATAGTCGTCTAAAGTTTTCGGACGTAAAGCGCGTTCAAGCAATTCTTCCTGAGCGGAAATATTTTGAGCAGTGATAATGCGCTGAGGTTGTGCAGAAGTAAGATTATCAGTTTGTAACATAATGTTCTAAATTCTAAGACCGTTCCCGACCCGTTATTTCAGACGGCCCGAACAATCAGATAAAGCGGTTAAATTATGATTTTGGCCATTATACCCGATAAGGCCGAACCACTTTTCCCTCAAATTTAAATCACACAAAAATTTTCGTTTCCAACGGCCAAAGCGACGTATAATAAACGGTTGATTCAAATACCTATCGCATTCAGGAGAACACATGAGCCTCAAGCAAAAAGTCATTGCCATCGACGGCCCCAGCGCATCCGGTAAAGGGACGGTTGCCTCACGCGTAGCCGAAGCCTTGGGTTTTCTTTACCTCGACTCCGGTGCGCTTTACCGCCTGACCGCACTTTACGCACAAAAACAAAATGTTGCCTGGACAGATGAAGATGCCGTCAGCACACTGGCAGAAACCTTGCCCGCACAATTTGAAGGCAGCGCCGTATTATTAAACGGCGAAGATGTATCCGAGCAAATCCGTACCGAAGCGATCGGCATGGGCGCATCTGCTGTCGCGCAGTTGCCTAAAGTGCGTGCCGCCCTTTTACAACGCCAACGCGACTTCCTAACTGAAAAAGGTTTGGTCGCCGACGGCCGCGATATCGGCTCGGTTATTTTCCCTGATGCCGCATTAAAAATTTTCCTGACCGCAAGTGCCAATGTCCGCGCCCAACGTCGTGCCAAACAACTCGGTATCCCATGCGGAGGCGTTGCATTCGAGCGTATTTTGTCGGACATTGAAGCGCGCGATGAAGCAGACCGCCGCCGCCCTGTTGCTCCGTTGAAACAGCTGCCCGACGCCCTGCTTTTAGACACTGATAACCTTTCTATCGAAGAAGCTGTAAAAAAAGTGCTTGATTGGTATCATAAAGTTTAAAATTTGGAGTATAATCGCGAAGTTTTCATTTCAGACGGCCTGTTAACCCTATAACAAGGCCGTCTGAAAACATTTCCCAACCTGCCGCGCCAAGGACGGCAGGTCATTTCAAACCTAACCCGCACCCCTTGGCGGTGTACCGAAAAGAGTATATATGACTATGGAAAATTTTGCCC
>NZ_JBQCXF010000623.1:0-1610 GCF_051956635.1 Neisseria sp. P0022.S010
GCCTTGTACCGTGTACGGGCGTTGCGGCAGGAAGAGGATGTCTTGAAGCGACGGATGGCTGACTTTACCGCTGCTGCCGAAAGGCCAAAGCCCTACCAGCGCGCGCAGCAACGAAGTTTTGCCGCAACCGCTCGGGCCGCGTATCAGCAGGGAGTTGCCGCTTTTGAGGTTGATATTGATACCGTCTAATAAAACTTCGCCGTTGTGGCGGTATAGGGCAACGTTTTCTAAGATCAGGCCGTCTGAAACTTCGGTAAGGTCGGGTTGTCGCGCGGTGTGTTTTTCTTCCGTGCTCAGCAAAAAGCCGTATAGGCGTTCCAGTCGGGCACGGTAGGCAGTGAATTTGTTGTAGAACATCCGGAAGAAAGACAGGGCGTTTTGCAGTCGTGCGAAGGCTTGAACGGTCTGCTGAATGTCGCCGATTTTGATTTGTCCGGCAAACAGGCGCGGGGCTTGCAAAATAATGGGAAAAAGCTTGATGCCGTTGGTGAACATATCGTTAAAGCCGCTCAGGCAGACGCTTTGCCGCGCAATGCGCCAACGGTTGCGGATAATGGCTTTAAAACGGTCGGAAAGCTGGTCGTGTTCGTGTTTTTCGCCGCTGTAAAATGCCACGCTTTCGGCGTGGTCGCGCACGCGGATGAGGGAATAACGATAGTCGCCGTTGAGCTTTTCGTTTTCATAGTTGTAACGAATCAACGGGTTGCCTATCCACATGGCGATAAAGGTCGCCAAAATCACAAACATATAGACAAACCAAACGATGCCGTGCGGAATGTCGACGCCGAACACGGTCAGGATGCCTGCCAAGCCCCACAAAACAACGGCAAATTCCAGCGAGGTAACGACCGAATTGACCATGCCGCGCACAAATTCTATGGTCGAGGCGATGAAATCCTGTGCGTCCTGTTGGATACGCTGGTCGATGTTGTCCGGCGCGTGGCGGTGCATTTGCAGGCGGTAGTAGTTTTTGTCGGTAAGCCAGCGCGAAGTCAAAACTTCATTGAGCCGCTCTGACCATTTAATCGCCAAGCCTTGATCGAGAAAGTCGTTGACGACGTTGTTAAACGCCCGTATCAACACCACGCCTGCATTCATCGCTGCAAACATCCAAAACGCGGAGGCATTTAAATCCTGCATCGAGTCGTAAAGCCCTTTGGACATAAAGGTACTCAACACATTCAGCCGCACTTCGGTTAACAGCAGCGTAATCATCGCCGTAATCAGCAGCAGAACTTTGACCGTACTTTTTGGTGTCAGGCACAGGCGAAGGATATAGCTAAACTCGCGTCCAAAACGTGTATTGCGTGCAAAAAACAGAATCACCGCCGAGGCGGCGGCGACCATCAATAAGGTTTGTAACAGCCAAGACGGCGTGGAATAAAGCTCGGTTTGCCATTTTTGCATGGGGTATTCTCTGAAAGGAAGTAAAGGCCGTCTGAAAGGACGGCAAATTTATTTGACTGTGGTAACTGTAATAATAGTTTTCTGAACTGTTGTATTTTTTTGTGTTTACAAACGGTTCTTATTTGTTTTTGTGGAAACCGGAAATCTTATCAAATATAATCGCAAAACCAAATTACTTTGTAATTTTTTACTCGATATAAGAA
>NZ_JBQCXF010000624.1:0-1605 GCF_051956635.1 Neisseria sp. P0022.S010
TGCACTTCTAAACATATCTTGACGCGCTTACGGCATTGGTTTTATTCCGCTTTGGTTTTACAATGTCGAACTTCTCGCCGAAACATTTGTCTGTTCTTTTTCAGACGGCCTTTTTATTTGGGGAACCCTAGTGATTTCTACCCTTATTGATTTCATCCTCCATATCGACCAACACCTTGTCTACCTTTCCGCCCAATACGGCCCGTGGATTTACGCGATTTTGTTTGTTGTGATTTTCTGCGAAACCGGTTTGGTCGTAACGCCATTTTTACCCGGCGACTCGCTGCTGTTTGCTGCCGGCGGTATTGCTGCCATCGGCGGCATGAACATCCACGTCATGGTATTGCTGCTCTTGGCAGCCGCCATTTTAGGCGATGCGGCCAACTTTATGATTGGCAAGTATTTTGGACAAAAACTGTTTGCCAACCCGGATTCCAAAATTTTCCGACGTTCGTATTTGGAAAAAACCCATGCGTTCTATGAAAAACACGGCGGTAAAACCATCATCATTGCCCGCTTTGTGCCGATTGTGCGGACGTTTGCGCCATTTGTCGCAGGCATGGGCGATATGCACTACGGCACGTTTATCCGTTACAACATTATCGGCGCAGTGTTGTGGGTATTGTCGTTTTCCTATGCGGGCTACTTCTTCGCCAACATCCCCGTCGTCAAAAACAATCTGGGCTTAGTCATGGCGGCAATCATCGTGATTTCGATTTTACCTGCGGTAGTCGAAGTCATCCGCGCCAAACTTAACGCCCAAAAATAACAATCAATCGAAAAGTTTGAAAGTTTAAACACATCAAGGAATTGTCATGCCGTTGCTGTCCATTGAGTTTGCGGTATTCTTTATCGCATTTTTGCCGCTGTACTGGGTATTTGCACGTTTGCCGCAAGTTCAAAACGTTTTACTTTTGATTGCCGGACTGGGCTGGCTTTACCGTATCGATCCTATCTTTGCCGCGCTGATTTTGGTTTACTCGTCTGTGGTTTACCTGGTCAGCGTGCTGATGTTTTCTGAAAACGAGAATATCCGCAAATTTTGGCTGGGTTGCGGTATTTCGGCGGCATTGACTGTTTTGTGTTTCTTCAAATACTTCGACTTTTTCCGCCCGATTATTCAACAATATACGGAGCAAAGCGCCGTCATCGACATTCTCCTGCCTTTGGGCTTGTCTTATTACACTTTCCAATCGCTGGCTTACTTGGTGTATTGCTACCGCGAGCCTAAAGGAGACCGTTTTGAATGGCACGAGCTCCTACTGCATCTGAGCTTCTTCCCCACCATCACATCCGGCCCGATTATCCGTGCGGCCGCTTTTAAAAGCATAGACGGCGAACAAGCAGGCGCATTAGCGCAAATCCGCACCAAACAAGCACGCCAGCTGATTTATCCGGCGTTGGCGGTCGGCCTGATTGTGTTGGGCATTGCCAAAAAATGGTGGCTTGCCGGCGTATTGGCAGAAGGCTGGGTATCACCTGTTTTTGAAAATCCGGCCCAGTTCGACGGCTGGGGCGTGTTGTCTGCGATTTATGGCTACACCTTCCAACTCTTTTTCGACTTTTCCGGCTACTCGGATTTGGTCATCGGCTTGGCCATGCTGC
>NZ_JBQCXF010000625.1:0-1598 GCF_051956635.1 Neisseria sp. P0022.S010
TCCTTATATATATAAATCAGAAAACTATCCAGATAGTTTTCTAAGTAAAGTTATTAAGCAAACAACATTCATAATTGACAAGAATCCCGTTCCTAGAAAAATTTACACTTTTTGGACTGGTAACAATCCAATGTCAGAATCCCGTCAATCGCATTTTGAGCTTCTGAAACTAGTTTCAGGAGTAGAAGTGGTATTGATTACTCCAAATAATTTATCAGAATATATTTTACCTGAGTATCCACTGCACCACGCATTCAAATACTTATCCTTAGTACATAAAGCTGATTATCTACGCTGCTATTTTATGCATCATTACGGTGGAGGTTATAGTGATATTAAAGCTGCTCAATACAATTGGAGTCCTGTTTTTGACACTTTAGATTGTAGTAATGCATATTTTATTGGCTATCCTGAGATTAAAGCAGAAGACTTAGCACCTGTTGAAGGTAAGATTGGCGAAGATATGCAATGTTATTTTAGTATCATAGCTGGAAATTGCGCCTATATTTTTCGCAAACAAACCCCTTTTACTCAAGAATGGTACAACGAACTATTAAATAGAATGGATAATTACGCTGAGCAACTGGAGAATAATCCTGGTAACGTTCTAGGTAATAACCCCGGATACCCTATCCCTTGGACAAATATATTAGGAGATATATTTCACCCTTTATGCTTGAAATATACTGATAAAATTCTCCTTGATAATACTTTACGTCCAAATTTGGAAAACTATCGTTAAATTAATAGCGTGGTTGACATCCAAACATTTAACTACTATTTATACAGCATGTGTTATAAATAGTATCAAAAAGGAAACAACATGAGTACACAAGATTTGAGCGGCAAAATCGCTTTGGTAACAGGCGCATCGCGCGGTATTGGTGCGGCGATTGCCGATACTTTGGCTGCGGCCGGCGCAAAAGTTATCGGCACGGCGACCAGCGAAAACGGCGCGGCGGCGATTAGCGAGCGTCTGGCGCAATGGGGCGGCGAAGGCCGTGCATTGAATTCTGCCGAACCTGAAACCATCGAAAACCTGATTGCCGACATCGAAAAAGAATTCGGCAAGCTGGATATTCTGGTCAACAACGCCGGCATTACCCGCGACAACCTCCTGATGCGCATGAAAGAGGAAGAATGGGACGACATCATGCAGGTTAACCTCAAATCCGTCTTCCGCGCCTCCAAAGCCGTATTGCGCGGCATGATGAAACAGCGTACCGGCCGCATCATCAACATCACTTCTGTTGTCGGTGTGATGGGCAATGCCGGTCAAACCAACTACGCGGCCGCAAAAGCAGGCTTAATCGGCTTCTCCAAATCTATGGCGCGTGAAGTCGGCAGCCGTGGCATTACCGTCAACTGCGTTGCCCCCGGCTTTATCGACACCGATATGACCCGTGCCCTGCCGGAAGAGACCCGCAAAACCTTTGAAGCGCAAACTTCTTTGGGCAAATTCGGTGAAGCACAAGATATTGCCGATGCAGTCTTGTTCTTGGCTTCTGATCAGGCAAAATACATTACCGGTCAGACACTTCATGTCAACGGCGGCATGTTGATGCCTTAAACCGTTTGTTTATTTAAAGGCCGTCTGA
>NZ_JBQCXF010000626.1:0-1591 GCF_051956635.1 Neisseria sp. P0022.S010
CCTGCTTGTGTTCCGCTCCCGTTTTTAGGCGGCACTTGACACAGAAAGACTCCATCATGAAACCAACCATCGCGCTTGTCGGCCGCCCCAATGTCGGCAAATCTACTTTATTCAACCGTTTGACGCGCACCAAAGACGCGCTCGTGCATGACTTACCCGGCCTGACGCGTGACCGACATTACGGTCATGGCAAAGTCGGCAGCAAACCTTATTTGGTCATCGATACCGGCGGTTTTGAGCCGGTTGTGGACAGCGGCATTTTGCATGAAATGGCAAAACAAACCTTGCAGGCTGTCGATGAAGCCGATGCAGTTGTGTTTTTGGTGGACGGCCGCACCGGTTTGACGCCGCAAGACAAAATCATTGCCGACCGTTTGCGCCAAAGTCCGCGTCCTGTTTATTTGGCCGTGAATAAAGGCGAGGGCGGCAATAGGGCCGTGCTTGCCGCCGAGTTCTACGAACTTGCCTTGGGCGACCCTTATGTTATTTCAGGTGCGCACGGCGATGGCGTGTATTATCTGATTGAGGATATTTTGGAAACCTTCCCCGAGCCTGAAAAGGAAGAGGAAGAGGCGAAACATCCTGTTTTTGCTGTAATCGGCCGTCCAAATGTCGGTAAATCAACCTTGGTAAACGCCATCCTCGGCGAAGAGCGCGTGATTGCCTTTGATATGGCAGGCACGACGCGCGACAGTATCCATATCGATTTTGAACGCGACGGTAAACCGTTTACCATCATCGATACCGCAGGTGTACGCCGTCGCGGCAAAGTGGATGAAGCGGTGGAAAAGTTTTCCGTTATCAAAGCCATGCAGGCGGTTGAAGCGGCAAACGTTGCTGTTTTGGTGTTGGATGCGCAACAAGATATCGCCGACCAAGATGCGACGATTGCAGGTTTTGCTTTGGAAGCAGGCCGTGCCTTGGTGGTGGCGGTCAATAAATGGGACGGCATCAGCGAAGAGCGCCGCGAGCAAGTGAAACGCGATATCAACCGCAAACTGTATTTCCTTGATTTTGCTAAGTTTCACTTTATTTCCGCGTTGAAAGAGCGCGGTATAGACGGTTTGTTTGAAAGCATTCAGGCTGCCTACAATGCGGCAATGATTAAGATGCCGACGCCGAAAATCACGCGTGTCCTGCAAAGCGCGATTGAACGTCAACAGCCGCCACGAGCAGGTTTGGTGCGTCCGAAAATGCGTTATGCCCACCAAGGCGGCATGAACCCGCCGGTGATTGTGGTACACGGCAATTCGCTGCACGCCATTTCCGACAGCTACACGCGCTACCTGACCCAAACATTCCGCAAAGCCTTCAATCTGCAAGGCACGCCGCTCAGAATTCAATACAATGTTTCGGAAAACCCGTATGAAAATGCGGAAGACAAACCGAAGAAAAAACCGCTGCGCCGTGTCAGTCTGAGCAACCGTATCGAGAAACGCGAAGGCCGCAAGGAAGAGAAAAACCGCTTCAAGAAAAAAACCAAAGTCAGCGTGAAAAAACAATTCAGCAAATAAACACAAAGGCCGTCTGAACGATTTCAGACGGCCTTTTATGATGGAATGTAAGTTATTCATGTTTCATAATATTTATC
>NZ_JBQCXF010000627.1:0-1584 GCF_051956635.1 Neisseria sp. P0022.S010
CTTTCAAGTGTTTCAGACGGCCTTCATTCAAACGGACACATATGGACAAATTCATTTTAGCGATGATCGGCATGGCCATTGCCCTCTTGATTATTATTGGCGGCGGATTTATCGCTGTCGAATATTTCAAATCCCATCCTGAAGCATTCCAAGTCAAGCCGCTATCAAAATAATCATTTAACAGCATGAGTTTCAAGGGGAAACATCTACATACTCAAGGCCGTCTGAACGCAGTACATATAATGAAACACATTCTTTACTGGCTGGGTGGTTTTGCCATCGCCCTCGGCATATTCCAATACTACGAAACCCATCGCTATTCCGAAGACCAGCTTATCTACGCCCAACCGCCGCAAAATCGTACTGCCGTTGCCGATTTTGATGCCTTGGCGTATTTAAACTTCCTCCGCTCCTCAGCCAATCTGCCCGCACTGGCGCACTCAGCCACACTCGAACGCGCCGCGCGCAATCATGCCCGCTATCTGCTGCAAAACCCTGACGACGGACATGACGAAAAAAATACACGCAATCCCTTTTATACAGGTCCACGCCCATCAGACCGCACGCGCAAAGCCGGTTATGCCTATAAAGGCGTGCACGAAAACGTCAGCACCGGCCAGCATCCGCCAAACGAAAAAATCAACGACCATCTACCTGCCCAACATCAACTGGACAATCTGATGACGGCGATTTACCACCGTCTCTCCCTACTCGATCAAAATATCGACGAGGCCGGAGCGGCGTTTGAATCACAAGGCAAACAAATCGCGCTGAGCATCAATCAGGGCGACAGCAGATTCAACAGCCTCTGCCAAAAAAACCGCCCCCTCTCTGACCTCAGCCGCTCGTTTTATCAAGATGCCTGCCATGGTCATGCCATTGTTTATGCGGATGAAATCTCCAACCGCAAATTCCAGCCTTACATCACCTATCCGCAAGGCAACTTCGCTTCGCCGGTTTTCCATGGCGAACGTCCCGACCCTATGCCGCATTATGAAATGACCGGCAATCCTGTCAGCATCGCGTTCTCAGAACAATCGCCTCCGGTCAAAATGCGCTCGTTCAAACTGTATCAGGACACAAAAGAAATCAGAGACGTCAAAATCTTAGATAAAGATAATGACCCAAACCGCCTCCTGACCGAACGCCAATTTGCGCTGTTTCCTTTACAGCCATTGGAATACGACACCGACTACCGTGCCGTATTTGAATACCGTCAAAACGGAAAAAACAGAACAGCTGAATGGACATTCAGCACGCAAAAACCCGATTATCCTTACTTCATCGTCAAAGGCGGCGAAACGCTGGCCATCGAATCCGGACAAAAATATTTTATCCATTGGCAGAATTTTTGGTGCTTGAAGCAATGCGAACGCTACAACTACCGCATGAACCGCGACACCCAAATCGACATTATCGAACGACAGGCCGGTGGTATTATTATTCGTGTCAACGGAAGCAAAGGCAGCAGCATCCGCTTAATGCCCGAAGGCGAAGACAGGCGCGCCATTACACTTTATTTATGGAAATAAAGCCGTTTTCAGACGGCATGAAGCACCAAAAAGCTGATAAAATACCGCCTCA
>NZ_JBQCXF010000628.1:0-1584 GCF_051956635.1 Neisseria sp. P0022.S010
TTTCTGCGAAGAGGCCTGCCCGACCGATGCGATTGTGGAAACCCATATTTTTGAATACCACGGCGAGAAAAAAGGCGACTTGCACATGACCAAGCCGATTCTTTTGGCCATTGGCGACAAATACGAAGCCGAAATCGCCAAGCGCAAAGCCGCTGACGCGCCGTATCGTTAAGGAGCAGACGAATGACTTTTTCCGCGATTCTGTTCTATATCCTAGCCGCCATCGTTTTGTACGGTGCGGTTCGTACCGTCACCGCTAAAAACCCCGTGCATGCTGCTTTGCATCTGGTGCTGACCTTCTGCGTAAGCGCGATGATTTGGATGCTGATGCAGGCCGAGTTTTTGGGCGTGACGCTGGTGGTGGTTTACGTCGGCGCCGTGATGGTGTTGTTCCTGTTCGTCGTGATGATGTTGAACATCGACATTGAAGCCATGCGCGCCGGTTTCTGGCGTCATGCGCCTGTTGCCGGTGTGGTCGGCACATTGTTGGCGGTTGCCCTGATCCTGATTCTGGTCAACCCGAAAACCGACCTGGCCGCATTTGGTCTGATGAAAGACATTCCGGCCGATTACAACAATATCCGCGATTTGGGCAGCCGTATTTATACCGACTACCTGTTGCCGTTTGAATTGGCGGCGGTATTGCTGCTGTTGGGCATGGTGGCCGCGATTGCGCTGGTTCACCGTAAAACTACTAATCCGAAACGTATGGATCCAGCCGACCAAGTTAAAGTACGCGCCGATCAAGGCCGTATGCGTCTGGTGAAAATGGAAGCGGTCAAACCGCAAGTTGAATCTGCCGAAGAAAGCGAAGTTTCAGATGGCCTCAAGCAGGAAGGGGAGGGCAAAGCATGATTACCTTGACGCATTATCTGGTATTGGGTGCGCTCCTGTTCGGTATCAGCGCAATGGGTATCTTTATGAACCGTAAAAACGTGCTGGTATTGTTGATGTCTATCGAGCTGATGCTTTTGGCGGTGAACTTCAACTTTATCGCCTTCTCGCAACATTTGGGCGATACTGCCGGACAAATTTTCGTATTCTTCGTACTGACCGTTGCCGCTGCCGAATCCGCCATCGGTTTGGCGATTATTGTGCTGGTGTACCGCAACCGACAAACAATCAACGTTGCCGATTTGGATGAGTTGAAAGGGTAATCATGAACGATATGACTTTATATTTGATAATTGCCCTTGTTCCGTTGGCAGGCTCGCTGATTGCGGGTTTGTTCGGCAACAAAATCGGACGTGCCGGTGCGCATACTGTGACGATACTCGGTGTCGCTGTATCTGCCGTGCTGTCGGCGTATGTGCTGTGGGGCTTTATTGACGGCAGCCGCGCCAAGTTTGACGAGAATGTCTATACCTGGCTGACAATGGGCGGCTTGGATTTCTCCGTCGGTTTCTTGGTCGATACGATGACGGCGATGATGATGGTCGTGGTTACCGGCGTATCGCTGATGGTACATATCTATACCATCGGCTATATGCACGATGAAAAAGTCGGCTACCAACGCTTCTTCAGCTATATTTCTTTGTTTACTTTCAGCATGTTGATGCTGATTATGAGCAACAACTTCATCCA
>NZ_JBQCXF010000629.1:0-1580 GCF_051956635.1 Neisseria sp. P0022.S010
GAAAGGCAGATTCTCAAGACGAAAAAATAACCGCTAAAAAGCGGTTAGATTTTCTAATGTGGTGCCGACAGCGAGATTTGAACTCGCACAGCCTACGGCCACTACCCCCTCAAGATAGCGTGTCTACCAATTCCACCATGTCGGCATAAATCAAATTGTCTTACTGCTGCTGAGGATTCGGAGCAACAGGAGTTGTATTGTTTTGTGCAGGCGTTGCAGGCTTAGGAGCCTGTTGGGTCTGCTTCACATCGCTGAAGTCTAAACCGTGCTTATTGGAGTGGGTGTGAATATACACCATTGCCATGCAGGTCGCAAAGAAAAATGTTGCAGCAACGGCAGTCGAGCGGCTGAGGAAGTTGGCATTACCGGCAGAACCGAATACGCCTTGCGCGCTACCGCTGCCGGAACCGAATGTTGCGCCGGCATCCGCACCTTTACCGTGTTGCAGCAATACTAACACGATTACGAATAGAGCGGAAATAATATTAATAATCCAGATAAGGGTTTTAAAGGCTTCCATATGTTTTCTACGAGGCTTGTGCTGCGTTGATGATGGCGGTAAAGGAGTCATAGGATAATGACGCGCCACCAACCAATGCGCCGTCTACATGAGGTACTGCGAAGATGTCGGCTGCGTTATCCGCTTTCACACTTCCGCCGTAAAGAACGCGGATTTTAACATCGCTTCCGCACAAAGACAAGATTTCTTTGTAGATAAATGCGTGCATGTCGGCGATTTGTTCGACGGTGGCGACTTTGCCTGTGCCGATCGCCCAAACCGGCTCGTAGGCAACGGCGATGTTTTGGGTGTTCAGACCTTGCAGGATGGAAAGCTGATGGGCAATGACTTCGTGTTCTTTACCGGCTTCGCGCTCTTCCAGGCTTTCACCGACGCACAACAATGGAATCAGGCCGACATTGAGGACGTTTTCCATTTTGCGGCGTTGGATTTCGTTTTTCTCGCCGAAATAAAGGCTGCGCTCGGAGTGGCCGATGAGGACGATGTCTGTACCGATGTCGGCAAGCATTTCGGCGGACACTTCGCCGGTGTACGCGCCGTTATTCGGGAAACGGCTCACATCTTGCGCACAGGTCAAGATGCGGTTGTTCAAAACGATTTGCATAGCGTTGTGCAGTTGCAACAGATACACGGTAGGGGCGGCCAGGCCGATTAATACGCGTTCGGCGGTTGGCATGACGCGGAAGCGGTGCATAAGTGCATTGTTGTTTTGGAGTCGGCCGTTCATTTTCCAGTTGCCGATAACCCATTTTTGATCCCACATTCCGATTTGGTGATACATCTTTATTGCTCCGTGTGTTGATTGTTGCTTGTTGTAGCGTGGTGTAATGTGAAAGTTTAGTGGATATATGTGCGCTTGGCAATTATTAACAAGCCTCGGGGCCGTCTGAAAGATGGCACACTCTCCGACAAGGATTTATAATGTATGCTTCGATAAAATTAAGAATTGAACGGAGCACAAATATGGACTTTGAAAAAGCGCGTTTCAATATGGTTGAACAGCAGATTCGTCCGTGGGATGTCTTGGACTTCGACATTTTGGATGCTTTGGAGGAGATCG
>NZ_JBQCXF010000630.1:0-1578 GCF_051956635.1 Neisseria sp. P0022.S010
TTCGAGATGCCGCCTTTATTTATGAACGGGAATGGTGTTCATCGACCATGTTTTTCAAACGGATATTGGCAACATGGGTATAAATCTGCGTGGTGTTGATATCGGAATGTCCCAACATCATCTGGACTGAGCGCAAATCGACGCCGTGATTAACCAAATGTGTGGCAAAAGCATGGCGCAAACCGTGCGGGCTGAGCGAAGCAATACCGGCCGCTTCGGCATATTCTTTGACTATCATCCATGCAAGCTGACGGCTGATGCCGCTGCGTTTTTGGCTGACAAACACTTCGTCGCAGATTTTGTTTTTCAGCAACAACGGGCGCGATTCGTTGCAATAGCGTTCCACCCAATATGCCGCTTCCTGTCCCAATGGAACCAGACGCAATTTGTCGCCCTTGCCTATGGTGCGGATACTGCCGCGATGTAAATCGATATCACTGAGCGTCAATTTGACGGCTTCGGTCACGCGCAAGCCTGTTGCATACATGACTTCGAGCAAGGCTTTGTCGCGCAGTCCGTGCGGCGTTTCCACATCCGGCGCAGCCAGCAGCGCGTCGATTTGGGCTTCGGTAATCAGCGTGGGCAGTTTGCGTTCCGATTTCGGCGCTTTGAGAAAACGGGTGGGATTGTCTGCTCTTTGGCCCGTTTCTTCCAGCCAGCCGTACATGCGCTTGCAAGCCGACAATGCCCGCGCTTGGGACGTGCTTTTTTCCCCCTCCGCATACACGGCATCAGACAGGGCAAACTCATCGGCACTCAACCAATCCTGCCCGCCCTCGGCCAACCGCGCGGCAACTTTGACCAAATCACGGCGGTAACTTTGCAGCGTATTGTGGCTGAGCCTGTCTTGCAGCCAAAGGGATTCAAGCAGCTTGTCTATTAAATCGTCCATACTCATCAAACTGTATTGAAAGGCCGTCTGAACGGCATGACTTTACATCCGTTCAGACGGCCTTAGGTTTTCAAAGCCCTATTTAAGAGGCTTGAGAAATTGTATCCAACACTTCCTGCGCGTGTCCGGCTACTTTGACTTTGCGCCATTCATGGGCGATTTCGCCGTTTTCGTCCAACACAAACGTGCTGCGCTCGATGCCGAGGGATTCTTTACCGTAAAGCTTTTTCAGCTTGATCACGTCAAACAGTTTGCAGACGGTTTCTTCTTTGTCGCTCAACAATTCAAACTGGAAGCCTTGTTTAGCGCAGAAATTCTGATGCGATTTGACACCGTCGCGCGAAATACCGACAACGGTATAGCCCAATGCTTTGAATTGTTCCAATCGGGCATTGAAATCCAAGCCTTCGGTGGTACACCCGGGCGTGCTGTCTTTAGGATAAAAATAGACAACCAACGGCAAATGTTCGGCGGAGTTAAAATCGCTGCCGGAAGAAGATGGGAGTGTGAATTGATATTTTGACATATTATTCCTTTCAGATGGCCTAAACCTAGCCTGCGTTTATTTTTCGCTTAAATTCAAATAACTGCGCGTACCTTGAAAATCTTCCAATGCGCGCAACAAAAGCTGGAAGTGGTCGTCATTGCCGGCCAAATCCAACTCATCGGCATTGACGGTCAGCAAA
>NZ_JBQCXF010000631.1:0-1574 GCF_051956635.1 Neisseria sp. P0022.S010
TTATGTCCGAACAAAAACAGATTTCATCTTTATCGATTTTGGGCGTATTGTTGGCACTGGGATTGATGGCTGCGGCGTTTATTTTGGGCGTGCAGTTTAAGAATCTGCGCCAACCGGGGACGATTACTGTAAAAGGTTTGGCGGAGAAAAACTTCCAATCCGACAGCGCGACGTGGAATACGGGCGTGAACGCGCACGGCGAGAGCTATCAGGAAGTTTTGGATTTGCTGACGGCAAGACGCAAAAAGCTGTCTAAGTTTTTGGGCGAGCAAGGCTTTACGGCGGCTGAAATGAAAGTGGGTCTGCCTGAAGTGTCGCGCGTTTTCAATGAAACCCGCGACGAACTGGGCAATGTAACCCGCACGCCCAACGGCTACGACGGCGACCTCAATATTGTGGTCAACACCAAAAAACTGGACAAAATCCAAGCCGCCCAGCGCGCCATTTTGAATTTCCGTGCGCAAAACGAATTTATCCGCTTCGACAATCCGCAATATTTGCTGGGCAATTTGGAAACCATCAAACGCGATTTGATCACGCAGGCGACTGAGGATGCGCAGAAACGCGCGGCCGAATTTGCCAAAACCGGCGGCGGCAAAGTGGGCGCCATGCGTTCTGCTTCGCAAGGTTCGTTCAACATCTATGCCGACACCGGCAACAGCGAGGACGACGAGTACGGCGGTTCTTACGATAAAAGCACCGTCGGCAAACAAGTCCGACTGGTTGTTACCATCGAATACGGCATTGAGTAATTCTTTCAGACGGCCTTTTCAGCCGGGAGGCAAAAGGCCGTCTGAAAATTGGAAACGGCAAAGAAATCTATTTCAAACACAATGAATACCGTTTGCACAGCACACAAAGAACACACCATGACACAACAAGTCCTGACCATATTAGGCAGTACCGGCAGCATAGGCGAAAGCACTTTAGACGTTGTCTCCCACCATCCTGAAAAATTCCGCGTGTTCGCGCTGGCAGGGCATAGGCAGGTGGACAAGCTGGCGGCGCAATGCAAACAGTTCCGTCCGGAATATGCCGTTGTCGGCGATGCCGACCATGCCGCCGAGCTGGAAAAGAAACTCAAACAAGAAGGCATCAGTACGCAGGTTTTATATGGTTCTCAAGCCCTGATTGATGTGGCTTCGGCTGATGAAGTCAGCGGCGTAATGTGTGCCATTGTCGGCGCGGCCGGCTTGCCGTCGGCTTTGGCCGCCGCTCAAAAAGGCAAAACCATTTATCTGGCAAACAAAGAAACGCTGGTGGTTTCCGGCGCATTGTTTATGGAAACTGCCCGTCAAAACGGCGCCACCGTCTTACCGATTGACAGCGAACACAATGCCATCTTTCAAGTATTGCCAAGGGATTACACAGGCCGTCTGAATGAGCACGGTATCAATTCGATTATCCTGACCGCGTCGGGCGGCCCCTTCCTTAACACCGATTTAAATACATTTGACAGCATTACGCCCGAGCAGGCGGTCAAGCATCCGAATTGGAGCATGGGGCGCAAAATTTCCGTCGATTCCGCGTCAATGATGAATAAGGGCTTGGAGTTGATTGAGGCGCATTGGCTG
>NZ_JBQCXF010000632.1:0-1572 GCF_051956635.1 Neisseria sp. P0022.S010
TGCCATTTTGCTGTTGTGCGGCGGCTGGGTTTTACTCTCCCTTTCCTCAGGCTATCTGCTGACCGCGGCCATGATGTTTTTGGCACTTGCCCTGTCGTTCCATTCCACTTGGCAAAGCAAACGCTATCTGCTGACCCTGATTGGCGCCATTGTCGTTTCCCTGCCCCTGCTGATTCTGTATCCGCTGGTGTTATCCAAAACCAATCCAGAATGGTTTGATATTTGGTTCAACCATTATTCCTTAGGCGTATTCGGCGGTTTCCATCAGATTCAGACGGCCTTCAACCTGCCCTATTATCTGAAAAACCTGCTGTGGTTTACCCTGCCTGCTTGGCCGCTGGCGGCATGGACGCTCAGCCGCACGCGTATCCACGATAAAAACTGGGGCATTCTGAGCCTGTCGTGGCTGGTTATCATGACAGCCCTGCTCGCCATCAACCCTCAACGCCTGCAAGACAACCTCGTTTGGCTGTTGCCACCGCTCGCCCTGCTCGGCGCGGCACAACTGGACGGCCTGCGTCGCGGTGCAGCGGCATTTATCAACTGGTTCGGCATCATGGCATTTGGTCTGATTGCCGCCTTCCTGTGGCTGGGCTTCTTCGCCATGAACTACGGCTGGCCTGCCAAACTGGCCGAACGCGCCGCCTATTTCAGCCCATATTACATCCCCGACATCGATCCGATTCCGATGACCGTCGCCCTGCTGTTTACCCCGTTGTGGCTCTGGGCGATTACGCGTAAAAACATCCGCGGCCGCCAAGCCGTGACCAACTGGGCAGCCGGCGTTACCTTGGCTTGGGCCTTGCTGATGACCCTGTTTTTACCGTGGCTCAACGCCGCCAAAAGCCATGCGCCGGTGGTACACCAAATGGAAGCCGCGCTTTCTTCCGAATTGAAACAGAAACTTTCAGACGGCCTCGAATGTATCAACATCGACAGCCAAGACCAGCGCACCCGCATCGCGTGGACACAATACAGCCATATTAAAACCACGACCGACAACCCGTCCTGCCGCTACCGCCTCATCCGCCAAGCCGCCAATGTCGACGCACCTTCGGGCTGGCAAACCTTGTGGCAAGGCGCAAGACCGCGCAACAAAGCCGAAACTTTCCTATTACTGGAAAAAACTGCAGCGCAATAAATCCGTGACACTAGCCATAAAGCTGAATATTCCTGCTACATTCAAATAAAAGGCCGTCTGAAAGAACTTTTATCCTTTCAGACGGCCTTTGACTCACTTTAACACCGCTTCCCGTACAATGGCCCTTTTCCCTTATCTGCCTAAAAATATGAAGCCCAACCGCCTTTTGCCCCTCGTCCTCTTATTGACCGTCCTCTCCGCTCATGCCAAAGATTTCATCATCTACGACCGCATGGACTACGTCGGCAAACCCGACCTGACTGCCGATAAACTCTCCAAAGTGTTCTTGGTTTACGAAAGTGAGCTGGTCAAACCCGATCCGACAGGCAAACGCAAACACGGCGTACTCAACGAAGCGCGTATCCGCGAATTGGCCAAACAATCGCGCCGCGAAGGCTACCGCACCATTTCCACCGACATCGAAAGCTGGT
>NZ_JBQCXF010000633.1:0-1569 GCF_051956635.1 Neisseria sp. P0022.S010
GCTCAACGAAAGCGAAATCCGCCTGCTCGACCGCCACTTCAACCAGCTCCAACGCGAACTGCGCCTGACCGTCCGCCTCATCAAAGGCCACTACGCCCGCCGTATCCGCATCGATACTTCGCTCAATACCGAACTAAGCAAACCGGCCGCCCGCCTGCATTACGACTGGCAAGGCTTCCTCTGGCTCAGCACCAATATGCGTAACGAAATCGCCGCTTTGGTGATCCTGTTGCAACGTTCGCGTAATAAATGGTTGGACAAAAAAGAGTTGCAACGCCTGAAAGAACACCTGCGCAACGATACCGATCCGAAGCAACAATAGGCCGTCTGAAAAACACAAACTCAAAATAAAAGACAAAAGCAAATTAGCCGCCGATGTCATCGGCCAATAAAAAAGGCCGTCTGAAACCTAATGGTTCAGACGGCCTTTCAATCAATCCAAGCAACAATAAATGCCACATAAAGCAAAATCCCCTGCGATTGCAGGGGATTTTTATATTTGGTTGCGGGAGCAGGATTCGAACCTACGACCTTCGGGTTATGAGCCCGACGAGCTACCATGCTGCTCCATCCCGCGTCAGAATTTGTAACTATACGGAAAGACGGAGTCGCTGTCAAGCGTTTTTGACAGAAAATGCGAAAAACGCCGCTTTACAAAAAACCAGCCGCATGGTTTAATTTTCGTTAATAAAGAAACAGGGGTGCTGCTTTCAAACCGAGCGGCTGAGAAATACCCTTTACACCCGAACAGGATAATACCTGCGTGGGGAGTTTCGGCAAATGTGATTTTAAACGGTTGATTGAAGATATCTACAAGGCCGTCTGAAAAAAAGCAATGCTCCTGTTTCTATTTCATAACCGAGAAACAGGAGCAATTTTTTATGACTACCACTAAAAAAACCGGCGATGAGGCGCGCCGTCTTTCCGACTTAAGCGAAGACATCGGCATCCGCTTCCAATATCCCAATTCCGACCGCGTCTATATTTCGGGCAGCCGCGCCGACATCCGCGTGCCTTTGCGCGAAATCCGTCAGGATGACACCTACACGGCGCAAGGTACGGAAGCCAATCCGCCAATTCCGGTGTATGACACCAGCGGCGCATACGGCGATCCGGCGGCACACATCGATCTGAAACAAGGTTTGCCACACGTCCGCACCGCATGGCTGGAGGAACGCGGCGATACCGAAATCCTGCCCAAGCTTTCCAGCGAATACGGCACCGAACGCGCGCACGATCCGAAAACTGCCCATCTGCGTTTCAACCAAATCACCCGTCCGCGCCGCGCCAAAGCAGGCCGCAATGTAACCCAGCTCCACTACGCCCGCCAAGGCATCATCACGCCGGAAATGGAGTTTGTCGCCATACGCGAACGCATGAAGCTGGACGAGCTTTTCAGACGGCCTGAATACTCCAAGCTCTGTATACAGCACGCAGGGCAAAGTTTCGGCGCGAATACCCCAACCCATCCCGACCAAATCACGCCCGAATTTGTGCGCCAAGAAATCGCCGCCGGACGCGCGATTATCCCTGCCAACATCAACCACCCCGAACTCGAACCGATGATTA
>NZ_JBQCXF010000634.1:0-1563 GCF_051956635.1 Neisseria sp. P0022.S010
TGAACGAGAACTACGCTCACCCGGATATGCCTGAAGGCGCAGAAGAAAACATCCTGAAAGGTATGTACCTGCTGAAAGCCGGCGGCAAAGGCGACAAGAAAGTTCAATTGATGGGTTCCGGTACCATTCTGCAAGAAGTCATTGCCGGTGCTGAATTGTTGAAAGCCGACTTCGGCGTGGAAGCAGACATCTGGTCTTGCCCATCTTTCAACCTGTTGCATCGCGACGCTATCGAAGCAGAACGTTTCAACCGCCTGAATCCTTTGGAAACTGCAAAAGTACCGTTTGTTACTTCTCAACTGCAAGGTCATGACGGCCCAGTAATTGCCGCTACCGACTATATCCGCAGCTATGCTGACCGCATCCGTGCCTACATCCCTAACGACTACCACGTCTTAGGCACTGACGGCTTCGGTCGCTCCGACAGCCGTGCCAACCTGCGCAGCTTCTTTGAAGTTGACCGCTACAACGTTGCCGTTGCTGCATTGAGCGCATTGGCAGAGCAAGGCAAAGTCAGCAAAGAAACCGTTCAACAAGCCATTGAAAAATATGGTATCAAAGCCGATTCAGCTCCTAGCTGGAAACGCTAATCGATATTTCAGACGGCCTGCTTGCTTCATTCAGACATCAGGTCGTCTGAAAACCGAATGCTTGAATGGTTTGAACAAACAAACTGTACCGATGCCGTGTGAAACAGTTTTCAGACGGCATCAAACTGAAAAATATTGAAGGAACTCAAATGAGTATTGTAGAAATCAAAGTCCCTGATATCGGCGGCCATGAAAACGTCGACATCATCGCCGTAGAAGTTAAAGTAGGCGACACTATTGCCGTTGACGACACCCTGATTACGTTGGAAACCGACAAAGCCACTATGGATGTACCTGCTGATGCAGCCGGCGTCGTGAAAGAAGTTAAAGTTAAAGTGGGCGATAAAATCTCTGAAGGCGGCGTTATTCTGACCGTTGAAACCGGTGCTGCCGCTGCTGATACCGCTCCGGCTCCTGCAGCTGAAGCTCCTGCTGCTCCAGCTGCTGCGCCTGCAGCCGCTCCTGCCGGTGGCGCTACCGTACAAGTTGTTGTACCTGATATCGGCGGCCACTCTGACGTAGACGTTATTGCCGTTGAAGTTAAAGTCGGCGACACTGTTGCCGTTGACGACACCCTGATTACTTTGGAAACCGACAAAGCCACTATGGACGTACCATGTACCGAAGCCGGTGTGGTTAAAGCCGTATTCCTGAAAGTTGGCGACAAAGTATCCGAAGGATCCGCCATCATCGAAGTAGAAACTGCCGGCTCTGCTGCTGCAGCTCCAGCTCCTGCCACTCAAGCTGCCGCGCCTGCACCAGCTGCCGCTCCTGCTCCTACTGCACCAGCAGCTGCGCCTGCACCTGCTGCTCCTGCTGCTGCCAAAATCGATGAAGCTGCATTTGCAAAAGCGCATGCAGGTGCTTCCGCACGCAAACTGGCGCGCGAATTGGGCGTAGATTTGGGCCAAGTCAAAGGTACCGGTCTGAAAGGCCGTATCATGGGCGAAGACGTTAAAGCCTTCGTTAAATC
>NZ_JBQCXF010000635.1:0-1562 GCF_051956635.1 Neisseria sp. P0022.S010
TGCCATTTTGCTGTTGTGCGGCGGCTGGGTTTTACTCTCCCTTTCCTCAGGCTATCTGCTGACCGCGGCCATGATGTTTTTGGCACTTGCCCTGTCGTTCCATTCCACTTGGCAAAGCAAACGCTATTTGCTGACCCTGATCGGCGCCATTGTCGTTTCCCTGCCCCTGCTGATTCTGTATCCGCTGGTTTTATCCAGAACCCATCCCGAATGGTTTGATATATGGTTCAACCATTATTCCTTAGGCGTATTCGGCGGTTTCCATCAGATTCAGACGGCCTTCAGCCTACCCTATTATCTGAAAAATCTACTGTGGTTCGCCCTGCCTGCTTGGCCGCTGGCGGCATGGACGCTCAGCCGTACGCGTATCCACGATAAAAACTGGGGCATTCTGAGCCTGTCGTGGCTGGTTATCATGACAGCCCTGCTCGCCATCGACCCGCAACGCCTGCAAGACAACCTCGTTTGGCTGTTGCCGCCGCTTGCCCTGCTCGGCGCGGCACAACTGGACGGCCTGCGTCGCGGCGCGGCAGCATTTATCAACTGGTTCGGCATCATGGCATTCGGTTTGATTGCCGTGTTCCTGTGGCTGGGCTTCTTCGCCATGAACTACGGCTGGCCCGCCAAACTGGCCGAACGCGCTGCCTATTTCAGCCCGTATTATATCCCCGACATCGACCCGATTCCGATGGCCGTCGCCCTGCTGTTTACCCCGTTGTGGCTCTGGGCGATTACGCGTAAAAACATCCGCGGCCGCCAAGCCGTCACCAACTGGGCAGCCGGCGTTACCTTGGCCTGGGCTTTGCTAATGACCCTGTTTTTACCGTGGCTCAACGCCGCCAAAAGCCATGCGCCGGTGGTACACCAAATGGAAGCCGCGCTTTCTGCCGAATTGAAACAGCAGCTTTCAGACGGCCTCGAATGTATCAACATCGACGGCCAAGACCAGCGCACACGCATCGCATGGACACAATACAGCCGTATTAAAACCACGACCGACAACCCGACCTGCCGCTACCGCCTCATCCGCCAAGCCGCCAACATCGGCGCACCTTCGGGCTGGCAAACCTTGTGGCAAGGCGCAAGACCGCGCAACAAAGCCGAGACTTTCTTGTTACTGGAAAAAACTGCGGCGCAGTAAATCACACCAGCCTCAAAACTGAATAACCTCAGTCCAACAAAGGCCGTCTGAAAGAACTTTTATCCTTTCAGACGGCCTTTGACTTACTTTAACACCGCTTCCCGTACAATGGCCCTTTTCCCTTATCTGCCTAAAAACATGAAACCCAACCGCCTTTTGCCCCTCGTCCTCTTATTGACCGCCCTCTCCGCCCATGCCAAAGATTTCATCATCTACGACCGCATGGACTACGTCGGCAAACCCGACCTGACTGCCGACAAACTCTCCAAAGTGTTTTTGGTTTACGAAAGCGAACTGGTCAAACCCGATCCGACAGGCAAACGCAAACACGGCGTACTCAACGAAGCGCGTATCCGCGAATTGGCCAAACAATCGCGCCGCGAAGGCTACCGCACCATTTCCACCGACATCGAAAGCTGGT
>NZ_JBQCXF010000636.1:0-1561 GCF_051956635.1 Neisseria sp. P0022.S010
TGCCCTGTATTGGGCAGCTATTCTCATTATCAAGGATAAGTATGTTAGACAACCTGACCAACCGCTTCAGCAAGGTACTTAAAAATATTCGCGGCCAATCAACGCTGACCGAAGACAATATTAAAGAGGCCTTGCGCGAGGTTCGTCTTGCCCTGCTGGAAGCCGACGTTGCATTGCCCGTCGTTAAAGAATTCGTCAACACAGTCAAAGAACAGGCCCTTGGTCAAGAAGTCGTCGGCAGCCTGACGCCCGACCAAGCCTTTATTGGTGTGGTCAACCAAGCCTTAGTCGAATTGATGGGCAAGGAAAACAAAACATTGGATTTATCGGTTTCACCTCCTGCCATCGTTTTGATGGCCGGTTTGCAGGGTGCCGGTAAGACAACAACCGTCGGCAAACTCGCCCGCCTGCTGAAAAACGATCAGAAGAAAAAAGTTTTGGTGGTATCTGCCGACGTTTACCGCCCTGCCGCGATTGAACAGCTGCGTCTGTTGGCCGAACAGGTCGGCGTGGACTTTTTCCCATCCGATACCAACCAAAAACCGGTTGAGATTGCCACTGCCGCCGTCGATTACGCCAAAAAACATTTTTACGATGTCTTGATGGTCGATACCGCTGGCCGCCTGGCAATCGATGAAGAGATGATGAACGAAATCAAAGCGCTTCATGCGGCGGTCAACCCGGTTGAAACTTTGTTCGTTATTGATGCCATGCTGGGTCAGGATGCGGTAAATACCGCTCAGGCATTTAATAAAGCCCTACCGCTGACCGGTGTCGTATTGACCAAGATGGACGGCGACTCGCGCGGCGGTGCGGCATTGTCCGTACGCCATGTGACCGGCAAACCAATTAAATTTATTGGTGTCGGCGAGAAAATCAATGGCCTCGAACCTTTCCACCCCGACCGTCTTGCCAGCCGTATCCTCGGCATGGGCGACGTATTGACCCTGATTGAAGACGTTCAAAAAGGCATTGATGAAGAAGCCGCCGCCAAAATGGCGAAAAAGCTGCAAAAAGGCAAGGGCTTCGACCTCAACGACTTTAAAGAACAAATCCAGCAGATGCGCAATATGGGCGGCTTGGAAAACCTGATGTCGAAAATGCCGGGCGAACTGGGCCAAATATCGAAACAAATCCCCGAAGGCACGGCTGAAAAAGCGATGGGCAAAGTAGAAGCCATCATCAACTCGATGACCCCTAAAGAACGCGCCAACCCTGCCCTGCTCAAAGCCAGCCGCAAACGCCGTATTGCAATGGGTGCGGGCACAACCGTGCAGGAAGTGAATAAATTGCTCAAACAGTTTGAACAAATGCAACAAATGATGAAGATGTTCAGCGGCAACGGTTTGGGCAAACTGATGCGTTTGGCCAAAGGCATGAAGGGAATGAAAGGCATGTTCCCAGGTTTGTAAGCTAATTTGACAGAAAACGCCGTCTGAAATTTCAGACGGCGTTTTGTTTTGTATTCAAATTTAAAACCATGAGGCTTTAGCAACCATCTATTCTATAACGTCTAATATAAAAGGCCGTCTGAAATCCTATTTTCAGACGGCCTTTGCTC
>NZ_JBQCXF010000637.1:0-1561 GCF_051956635.1 Neisseria sp. P0022.S010
GAACTCTTCCCAAAATGAATGACCTTCTTTCGCTGCTGTATAGGCGTCTGCCAATTCTCGCAAAACCGGAATCAGGGTTTCTGAAACGTACAGGCCGCCATGTTCGCCGAAAAAGCCGTTCTCGTCGGGAGCGTGATAATTTTTCATTGGATTTTTCCTTGTTCTTTTTATGGTTTCAGACGGCCTGATTCAGTATAAGGCCGTCTGAAAGTAAAATTGTCAGCAATTATAGCCGTTTTCCATTCATCTTGTCGGCAACTAATTGAATAATAATATCAGCAGACAAAATAGGAACAACAGCGTACAGCTCGATATTGCAACCAATGCCGTACCCAACGGCGGCGCAATATGTTTTTCTTCGTTTTTGTTTCTCAAGCATATTTTTAATGCCAACATCCCCAGCCACAGTGCCAGCAACCACCAACCCAGAAAGTTAAGCACAAGCAAAGCAATAATCAACTCATTGGTATTTATAGTGCTTACGTTCAAAAATATCCAATTAAGGCCGTTAACAGACATAATGACTGCAGATATTTGTATCACATACAAAAGCGTTCCGCCCAACAATACCTTGATATGCCATTGTTTGGCCTTCAGCCACACTGAGACGACATTAAAAAGCCACCACAAAGCCATAAACGTCATTAAAGAAATTTCATAACGGTCCATCGCCCTACTCCTGAAAAACAGTCAATCCAGCCATTTCAAAAAAAGCCCGATACGCCGCCGCTTTTTTCGCCAAACTCAAAGGATAGGCACGCGAAGTCGAAGGCAGGCGCGTCAGGGTCAAATCACGCCCCGCATAGGGGAACGGTACTGTTTCGCCGGTCTTCGGCATTTTCATACCGCCGCCCTGAATCTCCAACAAAACTTCGGTTGCCTTGCCGCCGGTGGTGCAAAGATGGCGGCACTCGGGCATTTGCGCCAATACTGTCGCCAAATCGACGGTTTCTATCACTTTTAAAAACTTATCCGAAGCATTGCCATGTTCGCGTATTGCCTTCAACACGGTCGGACAGGATGCAATCCCCTTCTCACTCAAAAACGCTTTGATTTTATCGGCATCAAACGCTTTTTCGCCCTGCTTTTGAAAATGCGCCGCATCGCCGAAAAACACCAGCCCATACACACGCCACATATCGTTTTGAAAATTCGGATAATGAAACTGCATCGCGTGTTTTTCTTCTTTAGGCGGAAACGTCCCCATCATCATGACCGTTGCCTGCGGCGGCAACAAGGCTGCGAAGGGGTGGGACTCAACGATTGGTTCTTGCATATCTGCATTCCTGTGGTTTTTCATTCAAACAAATTTTCAGACGGCCTTTACTGCCTGAATAAACGCCGCCATTTTCTCCCTGCTCTTAATCCCGCCGGAGATTTCCACGCCGCCGGACACATCCACCGCTGCCACGCCACTGATTTTTACCGCTTCGGCAACGTTTTCCGCAGTCAATCCGCCGGCAAGTATCCACGGTTTGCCGATATTGCCGTGCAATATAGTCCAATCGAAACTTTGTCCCGTACCGCCGTATTCGGTCGGATGATAGGCATCAAACAGCAA
>NZ_JBQCXF010000638.1:0-1558 GCF_051956635.1 Neisseria sp. P0022.S010
ACGCCGCCAAATTCCTGAATTTGGAAGCCATCACTTGGGCAAATACACGCGAAACCTTGGGCGAACACGCCATCAACAAATACGAACATTTAATGCAACGAGTGGAGCAAAAACAAGTGGACGATTTAATCGAAGCCAACAAACAAAGCATCGCCGCCGCAGCCGCGCCTGCCGCCGAAGAGAGTAAATACGAAAAAGTCGCCGAACAGGCCAGCTTTGACGACTTTATGAAAATCGATATGCGCGTCGCCAAAGTATTGAACTGCGAAGCCGTCGAAGGCAGCACCAAACTTTTGAAATTCGACCTTGATTTCGGTTTTGAAAAACGCATCATCTTCTCTGGCATCGCCGCATCTTACCCAAACCCTGCCGAATTGAACGGCCGCATGGTCATCGCCGTCGCCAACTTCGCCCCGCGCAAAATGGCAAAATTCGGCGTATCCGAAGGCATGATCCTCTCTGCCGCTACGGCAGAGGGCAAACTGAAGCTCCTCGACGTTGACGCAGGCGCACAGCCCGGGGATAAAGTGGGCTGATACCTTTTACCACAGCGCAAAGCAAAGGCCGTCTGAAACTTTCAGACGGCCTTTTTATTTATCCAAACACTTTCCGTTAAAACTTTATCTCAACAATTCATCGGTAACGCGTTGCAGAAATTCGATGCGCTCGGGTTTGGCTTCGCCGGATTCGGCAGCGGTTTTGACGGCGCAGCCGGGTTCGGCGCGGTGGGTGCAGTTGTGGAAACGGCACTGGCCGATAAGGTGGCGCAGGTCGGGAAAGTATTGCAATAAATCGGCGACTTGGAGATGGTGCAGGCCGAATTCTTGCAGGCCGGGGGAATCGATGAGTCGGGTTTCTGCGTTTAAATCGTAGAGTTGGGCGTGGGTGGTGGTGTGTTTGCCGGAGTCGAGCGCGGTGGAAATGTCGCCGGTTCGGGCAGCTTGGTTGCCGAGTAGGGCGTTGGTCAGGGTGGACTTGCCCATGCCGCTTTGTCCGAGCAGGATGTTGGTTTGCCCTTCTAAAATGGAACGTAGAATGTCGGCGTTTTCCAATGCGTTGGTTTCGACCACGGGGTAGCCGAGGGTTTCGTAGAATTTGAGTTTCTCGCGCCATTGGGCGGTTTCGGGGAGGTCGGCTTTGTTGAGGACAATGACGGCGTTGATGCCGGCCGCTTCGGCTGCGAGTAGGGCGCGTTGCAACAGGGCTTCGCTGGGTGTGGGGCTGGCGGCGGTTACGATGAGGAGTTGGGTAACGTTGGCGGCAATCAGTTTGGTTTTCCACGCGTCTTGGCGGTAAAGCAGGCTTTCGCGCGGAAGGTAGTCCTCAATCACAACTTGTTCGCCGTTGATGGGGCTGATGCGGACTTGGTCGCCGCAGGCGAAATCGACGCGTTTTTTGCGGGTGGTGGCGTCATATGTTTGGCCGTCGGGAGTGCGGACAATATAGCGGCGGCCATAGCTGGTAATGATTTGGGCGGTATCGGTCATGATGGGGTTTATTGTTTGGAATGGTGTGATTGTACCGAAAGTCGGCTATGGCCGTCTGAAAACTTGTTTGC
>NZ_JBQCXF010000639.1:0-1556 GCF_051956635.1 Neisseria sp. P0022.S010
ACGCTCTGTCAAACCCATACCATCGAACGCGCCGCCCTGTTCGACCAATTCCCATTTACCCACCATATCGAAAGCGGCGTTTGGTTGAAGAAAAAATAAAACCATACAAAAAGGCCGTCTGAATGTTCAGACGGCCTTTAATTAACAGCATATTAAGCGATTTTCAAATCAATCCGCTTCCAAAACCACTTTCATGACTTGGTTTTCAGCAGCGTGTTTGAATACATCGTAAGCTTTTTCCAATTCGCTGAATTTGAAATGGTGGGTCATCATTTTGGTGTAATCCACTGAGCTGCTGGAAATGGCTTTCATCAGCATTTCGGTGGTATTGGCGTTAACCAGGCCGGTAGTAATGGCAAGGTTTTTAATCCACAGTTTTTCCAGTTTGAAATCAACGGATTGACCATGTACACCAACCACAGCAATATGACCGCCGGGTTTCACGATGTCTTGGCACATATTCCAAGTCGCAGGGATACCGACTGCTTCGATGGCGCAATCTACGCCGTCTTCGCCGACGATAGCGGCAACTTGTTTGCTTACGTCGCCGGAAGTCGGGCTGATGGTATGGGTTGCGCCCAATTCTTTCGCCAGTTTCAAACGGTTTTCGTCCATATCGCAAACAATGATGGCGGCAGGGCTATACAGTTGCGCAGTCAACAACGCAGACATACCAACAGGGCCTGCACCTGCGATGAATACGGTATCGCCGGGTTTCACATCACCGTATTGCACGCCGATTTCGTGGGCGGTCGGCAAGGCATCGCTCAACAGCAAGGCAACTTCTTCATTGACGTTGTCAGGCAGCGGAACCAAGCTGTTGTCGGCATAAGGCGTACGGACGTATTCGGCCTGAGTACCGTCAATCATATAGCCCAAGATCCAACCGCCGTTGCGGCAGTGTGAATAAAGTTGGATTTTACAGTTGTCGCAAGTACAGCATTTGCTGACACATGAAATAATGACTTTATCACCGACTTTGATGTTTTTTACAGCATCGCCGACTTCTTCTACAATACCGATGCCCTCATGACCGAGAATGCGACCGTCGGCAACTTCAGGGTTTTTACCCTTCCAAATACCCAAGTCAGTACCGCAAATCGTGGTTTTAACGATTTTGACGACTGCATCGGTCGGATCGATAATTTGAGGGCGGGGTTTTTCTTCAAAACGGATGTCGTTTGCGCCGTGATAAACCATTGCTTTCATGTGAATCTCCTTGAGCGGTTAATAAATTTTAACAATACAGCGTAAATCCACGTTAACTATATTTATATACCCCTCTACCAGATAAGTCAATCCTGATTATTATTTTGCATATTATACCGTAACATACTGTTTTGAAAATAAATAATTAAAAAGTAAATATTAATGGACACACCTACATCCTTTGCACGACAACTCATCGATTGGCAGCGGCAGCATGGCCGTCACGACTTGCCTTGGCAGGTCAAAGACCCTTATTCCGTCTGGCTTTCAGAAATCATGCTCCAACAAACGCAGGTTGCTACCGTATTGGACTACTATCCGCGTTTCTTAGCCAAATTCCCAACCGT
>NZ_JBQCXF010000640.1:0-1555 GCF_051956635.1 Neisseria sp. P0022.S010
GCGTAACCTTCCAAGATAAGAAATTTAATTTTAAATCAGAAAGTAAAAGGTAATGAAGCAAAAAATAAAAGTTTGGGACGCACCTACGCGCCTGTTCCATTGGCTCTTGGTGTTATTGATGGGTTTTATGTGGTACAGCGCAACCCAAGGTGGCGATATGCTGGTATGGCACTTGCGCGGCGGCTTGTTGATGCTGGCTTTGGTAGTTTTTCGCTTGTGTTGGGGGATTTGGGGTAGCGATACGGCAAAATTCAGCCGATTTGTGCGTCCGTTTTCCGAAATCCGCCGCTATACGCAAGGTCAGATGTCTGAAGACGAATTGGTCGGCCACAATCCTTTGGGCGCGCTGATGGTGATCGCTTTATTGGCCGTGTTGTTTTTTCAGACGGCCACAGGCTTATTTGCCGCCGATGAAAATACGTTTACCAATTCTGGCTTTTTGAATCATTTGGTCAGCGAACACGCCGGTACGCTGGCGCGAAAAATCCATGTCAATTTCTTTAATGTCTTGGCTGTTTTGGCGGGCGTACATATCGCGGCTGTTTTGCTGTATCGCTTTGTGAAAAAACAGGATTTGATTACACCGATGATTAACGGCTTTAAAACCATCGATGCCAAGCAGCCTAAATTGGCCGGAATGGGACAACTGTTTGCCGCTTTGTTGGTGGCGATTGCTTTAGTGTGCGCAGTATGGATGTTGCGCGGTTGATGTTTTAAGGCTGATACCTAAAAACAAACCGACCCCGATAGCTGAAATGGCTGTTGGGGTCGGTTTCTTTTTAGGGGTTAAAAGATGATGTTCAGACGGCCTTAACGCAGCGCAAGATGCTGTGGCCGCGGCCGATGCCGTCTGAAACTTCCGCCACTTTCAATCCGGCTTTTTCAACGCAACGGATCAGGTCTTCAGAGTGGAAGATTTTGCTGTTGCCGTTGGCCATGGCAGTGAAATACAGGCTGGTCATGGTCAGGCAGTAGGCGGCGGTTTCGTAGCGTTGTCTGTCCCAGAAAGGCTCCATGATGTAGAGGCTGGTGTTTTCGTTCATGGATGCAGCGGCGCGTTGAAGAATGCTGGTGGCTTGTTCTTCGGTGAAACAGTCTAGGAATTGGCTCATCCAAATCGCGTCAAAACCGGTTGGGAACGGAATTTCAGGATCAAGCAGGTTGGCCGGATGGGCGTGGATACGGTCCGCGCCGTTTTTGCCTTTGGTCGCTTCGCGCATCAAGCCGATTTGTTGCGGCAGATCCATGATGGTTACTTCGACTTCGGCATTGTGGTTGACGCATTGCTCTGCCCAGCGGCCGGTATTGCCGCCGACATCGAGCAGTTTTTTAACCGGTTTGGCAAACACGGTATTCAGTGCTTCGGCGAAGGAATTGTCGGAATAATAATGGTCGAATGCAAACCATTTTTCCTGCGCGATGCTTGGCAATGAAGACAAGCCTTCGTAAATGGTCGGCCAGTCGCCGAATACTTTCAGGCCTTCGGGCTTGCCCGTTTGCAGGGTTTTTTCCAAGTCAAACATGCCTTGGTAGCAGATTTCTTGCGTGAAATCCA
>NZ_JBQCXF010000641.1:0-1554 GCF_051956635.1 Neisseria sp. P0022.S010
CTTGCGCGGCAGTTGCAGCGTTTTCTTGTTCGTGCCAAACAAACATGTTTCGTCCTTTCATGGTTTCAGACGGCCTTTTGTTGGAAAACAAGGCCGTCTGAAAGAAATATTATTGCTCTTCGTGCCATTTGTTGCCGTCACGGGCCAACAGCGCGCGCGCAGTTTCAGGCCCCCAAGAATGGGCTTCGTAAGCATGTGGAGGCGTTGTATTGTTCGCCCAGTTTTCCAAAATCGGCATCACATATTCCCAAGCGGCTTCGAGTTCGTCACGACGGTTGAACAAAGCGAGTCTGCCATTAATCACATCCAGCAGCAGACGCTCGTAAGCCTCGGCGCGGCGGCCCTCTACGACTGTGCCCAAGTCCACGCCAATCGGCGTAACTTCGACTTTGTTACCTGCACCCGGAGTTTTCACTTGAGTGTAAAGGCGGATGGATTCGGTCGGTTGTAGTTCAATAACCAAACGATTCGGCGCAGGTTGGCTGTTGTCAAAAATATGGTTTTGCAGCGGACGGAAATTCAACACGATTTCCGCCACTTTGCCTGCCATGCGTTTGCCGGTACGCAGATAGAAAGGTACGCCTTTCCAACGCTCGTTTTCAATTTCGGCTTTGATGGCGACATAGGTTTCAGTGAAGCTGTCTTGCGGAACGTTGACTTCTTCCAGATAGCCGTTCATGCCGTTTGCTGCAACATATTGGCCGCGAATAACATTTTCGTTAACGGATTCGATGGTCAGCGGTTTCAGCGATTTGATGACTTTCACTTTCTCGTCGCGTACGGCATCGGCATCCAAGCTCGCCGGCGCTTCCATCGCAGTCATACAAAGCATTTGCATCAAGTGGTTTTGCACCATATCGCGCAATGCGCCGGTAATGTCGTAAAACTCGCCGCGTTCTTCTACGCCTAACTGCTCGGCGATGGTCAGCTGTACGCTTTCAATATATTTGTTGTTCCACAAAGGCTCGAACATCACATTGGCAAAACGCAAGGCCAACAGGTTTTGTAGGCTTTCTTTACCCAGATAATGGTCGATACGGTAGATTTGCTCTTCTTTGAAATAACGGGCCACATCTGTATTGATTTGCTGGGAGGAGGCCAAGTCCGTACCCAACGGTTTTTCCAAAACCACGCGCACGTTATCGGCATTCAAACCGATTTCGGCAAGGTTTTCACAGGCTTGCGCAAAGAATTTCGGCGCAGTTGAGAGATAGATCGCGACATTTTCAGTATTCTTGCGTGCTTTTACCAAGTCGCCCAAGGCAATGAAATCGCCTTTCTCTGTGACATCGACTTTTAAATACTCGATACGTTGGATAAACGACGCCCACGCTTCATCTGAGAAGTTTTGTTTGACATGGATTTTAGAATTCGTTTCCACTTTAGACAAAAAGCCGGCGGTATCCAATTCGCTGCGGCTTACACCCAAAATACGACCTTCGGGATGAAGCAAACCGGCTACATGCGCCTGATACAGGCAAGGCAAAAGTTTACGCATTGCCAAATCGCCGGTCGCGCCAAACAACACCAAATCAAAATTTGTCTGTGTACTCA
>NZ_JBQCXF010000642.1:0-1548 GCF_051956635.1 Neisseria sp. P0022.S010
ATAAAGACGAAGCTCAAGTCGAAGGCGATGTCTTTGACCAGTTTCAAGGTTTGCTCGAACTCGCGCTCGGTCTCGCCCGGGAAGCCGACGATAAAGTCGGAGCTGAGGCACAAATCAGGACGGATGGCACGCAGTTTGCGGATGATGGATTTGTATTCCAAGGCGGTGTAGCCGCGTTTCATCGCGCTCAATACGCGGTCGGAACCGCTTTGAATCGGCAGGTGCAGGTGGGAAACCAGCTTCGGCAGGTCGCGGTAGCACTCGATAATCGCGTCGGTAAATTCGCGCGGATGGCTGGTGGTAAAGCGTAGGCGTTCGATGCCGGGGATTTCGTGGACAATGCGCAACAAAGTAGCAAAGTCGCAGATTTCGCCGTTTTCCATTTCGCCGCGATAGGCATTAACGTTTTGGCCTAAGAGGTTGATTTCTTTAACGCCTTGTTGTGCCAAGCCTGCAATCTCAGTCAATACGTCGTTGAGCGGGCGGGAGAATTCTTCGCCGCGGGTATAAGGGACGACGCAGTAAGAGCAGTATTTGGAACAGCCTTCCATAATGGAAATGAAAGCCGAGCCGCCTTCTACGCGCGCAGGCGGCAGGTGGTCGAATTTTTCGATTTCGGGGAAGGAAATATCGATTTGAGACAGGCCGGTAGTTTCTTTGTCGACGATGAGTTTGGGCAGGCGGTGCAGCGTTTGCGGACCGAAAACCACGTCCACATACGGAGCGCGTTTGACGATGTTTTCGCCTTCTTGAGAGGCAACGCAGCCGGCAACGCCGATGATGAGGTCGGGATTTTTTTCTTTGAGCGGGCGTACGCGGCCCAAGTCGGAGAAGACTTTCTCTTGCGCTTTTTCACGTACGGAGCAGGTGTTGAACAAGATGATGTCGGCATCGTCAGGTTGGGTAACCTGTTCGATGCCGCCGTGTTCTTCGGCGAGGACGGACAGCATTTTTTCGCTGTCGTACTCGTTCATTTGGCACCCGAAGGTGCGGATAAATACTTTTTTCATGGTTTGTTTTGATTGATTTGCTTGTTGTAAAAGGGTTCAGACGGCCTGTGAAATACTCGGGCCGTCTGAAAAATTATTCTTCCGCCTTTTTCTGCTTTTTAGCATGTTCGATGAACCTGTCGGCTTCGGCGTCGGTCAAAATCCAGATTTCGCGGACGAGGCGGCTTTCTTCGTTGTATTTGAACGCAACGGCTTTGCCGGTTTGATTCAGCAGGCGGCCCATCGGAATGAAACGGTCGTTTTCATCGTGGATTTTGGTGAAGCGGGTGATTTGCAGTTTGGCCGCATTGCCGTCCACAATGCCCAAGGTCAGCAGGCGCGTCCAAGAAAAACCGCCTTTGCTGACTTTCAGATAAGGCAAATCGACAGTCTTTAAAACGGCTACATCCATATCGTCCGGCAGGCTGCGTTGTGCATGGACGAAGGAGGACGACAAAAGGGCGAGGCTGAGTATGCATCCGCGTAACATGATGCTTTTCTTTTATTGTTTCAATAGGTCGCGGATTATAGCACAAGCAGGAAAAATGTGGATAGAGTG
>NZ_JBQCXF010000643.1:0-1548 GCF_051956635.1 Neisseria sp. P0022.S010
GACTTGTATGGTTAAATTATATATTGAGTTCAGATAGGCGACAAATTGTCTTATCAGGGGTGTTGCGAATTTGTTTTATGTAGTGGTGAAAAGATGAAGGCCGTCTGAAACTAATCAAGATCAAAGTTTTATGTCATATTAGGATTGGATATAAAGAGGCCGTCTGAAAATGAATTTCAGACGGCATTTATTTTCGTAATGTGATCATTCAGGCTCTTAATGCCCGTGTTTTGGAGAGTTTTGTTCTTTTGCTTTGATTCGTTTTCCGCGTTTGTATTTGGCTTTGTTTGGGGTGTTTTCTTCGCAATGTATTTTTGTGTTTTGGGAAATAAGCTTACAGGCTCTGTTTGCAGGATACAGGAAGGAAGTGTGTATCCATGGTGCCACCGCAAGACCAAACTGTTGTGCCTTTAGTAGCACCTATTTTTGCAAAACTTGGTGTCAGGTGGATTTCGGTATTCTTCACAGGAACAGCAGCTTGATTACCGATGGCGACAACAATAGTGCCGTTATCTTCAATACGGACAATCTTTACATAGTTACCGACTTTATTGTCGTCTGAAGCGAGTTGCTTGATATTGAGGTCAAGCGGCAAGCTGCCTTTATTTGCATAGGCTTCTTCAACATAGCTTTTCATGCTGCCGGCCAGCATAATGCCTTCTGCTACTTGTGCTCTGGCAACATAGTTTTGGTATGCAGGAAGAGCTGCTACCGCCAAAATGCCGATGATGCCGATAACAATCATCAACTCAATCAGGCTAAAACCGATTTGGGCTTTGCGTAGGTTTTTCATTTTTGAGTATGTCGTTTTCTTATTTTTATTTTATAAAGCAAATCCCATAATTATTATGGGATTTGCTTTGAGTCGAATATCTTTTGTTAGATATTTAAATTAACCACCTGTTCAAGAACCACCTGTTCCAGAACCACCTGTTCCAGAACTACTTGTAGTAGCATCAGGACGGCAAGAGGAAGGTAAGAATTTTGTAGCTACGCCACTGGTTTTGCCTGTAGTACAAGTCCAAGTAAAGGAACCATTAGCAGTTGCAGTTGCACCAGTAGTAGCACCGGCAGTAGTGGCATGAGGAGTAAGGGATACGGTTTTGCCTTTAATTTCGCTATTTACGTCAGCATTTTTCATTGTGGCAGTAATAACACCGTCACCACCAACTTCTACTTGTGCAACATATTTACCTTTAATGATGCTCTTATCTGCAATACCTGCTTCTTCATTGCTCTTAGGCCATTTGCCTTTATCTGCATAGTATTCAACAACAGCAGACTTTTGACCTTCCATCAATAAGATGGCTTCAGAAACTTGGGCACGTGCAGTGTAGTCTTGGTATGCAGGCAGGGCGATAACTGCCAAGATGCCGACAATCGCGATGACGATCATCAATTCGATCAGGGAGAAACCTTTTTGGATTGCTTTCATTGTTTAAAATTCCAGTTTGAAAGTGTGAATAATTGTGTTTAAGTAAAAAATCCGTAATGTGCTTGGCACTATGTATTATGAGTAAACCATAAGTAAGAAGGAATATACAGCTT
>NZ_JBQCXF010000644.1:0-1541 GCF_051956635.1 Neisseria sp. P0022.S010
GCTTGAGATGACACCGTACCCGACAGGATTTTGTCGAGGTAGCGCATCTGTTCATTGAGCTTGGCTTTTTTCATGTAAGGAATGCCCAGCCAAATGACTTGGACATCATGTGCGGAGGCTGCATCAAGAATACGGCGGACGCGGTTGAGGTATTCTGCCTCCCATTCGGGGGAGGCGAATTTCAGGTATTTTTTACCCATTGGGAAATCCCAAGGGTCGTTAGGGCCTAAGAATACAACTAAAACGCGGATGTCGGGTTCTTTTTGCAAAGTTTGTTCGATGGTTTTCGGCCAGTCGAAGAAATTGGGGTAGGACAAACCGGTACTTTGTTTGCTGAGGTTGACCGATTGTACGCCATATTCTTGCTTGAGGTGTTTTTGTACGAAAGGTGCAACGCCCTGCATCAGCGAGTCGCCGGCAAAGAAAACTTTGTTGCCTTTTTTCAAAATGACCTGCGTTGCCGACTGTTCAGCTTGATTGCCTGGCTCGCTGGCGGCGGTATCCGTATTGTTAGCCGCATCGGAAGCAGCAGAGTCTTTTTGGTTGTCCGATACTTCAATGTTTTCCGTATTTTCAGACGGCCCTGTTGTTTCGATACCAGAGTCTTCTGAAGCCAACGCGTCTTCTGTTTCCAGTGAAGCTTTCAGGCCGTCTGAAAATTCGTAGGCTTTTTGTTGCCAATCTGCACCGATACGCCACCAAGCGTATTCGGATAAAGGCTCAAGCGGACTATTTTCATGATAGGTCTGCTGCCAATAGGCATTGATGGAGTTTTGGGCAAACCACGTCAGTGCAACCGCACTGAGCAGAATAGAAACAAACAGGGAGATAAAGCGTTTCATGTTCTGCTCCTTAGAAGTTGGCGTAAATAAAGCCGGGAATGCCGGATGGGGCGAAGACGATAATCAAGGCGAGGATAAGCGTGATGGGGATAAACCACAGCCATGCAGGCAGGTTGTCCAAGCCTTTTACCGATGCTTCAAATAAGCGAAGCAAATACGGGTAAAGCAAAAGCATCAGTGCAAATGCACCCAGCAACATGAGGTCGGTCGGTAGAGGCGTGTTCCAACCTTTGTCATTGGCAAATAAGGCGCTGAACAGCATTTCCGTATCGGCAAGCGTTGCGCTGTTGAACACAACAAAAGCGAAACAAACGAAATGGAAGGTAAACAGCCAGGCAAGCGGTTTGCCGATTTTCAGACGGCCTAAGGCATTGCGGCCGACGATTTTATCGCCGCAGTTAAGGAACACCAAAGCCGAACCGTGCAGCGCGCCCCAAATCAAAAAGCTCCAGCCGTAGCCATGCCAAATGCCGGAAAGTAACATGGCAATCATCAGATTGAGCTGGGTGCGACCGAAGCCTTTTTTGCTGCCGCCCAAAGGGATATAGATATAGTCGCGAATCCAAGTGGACAGGCTGATGTGCCATCTGTCCCAGAAGTCGCGGATGTTGATGGCGCGAAGCGGCGCGGCGAAGTTTTTCGGCAACTGGAAGCCGAGCAGCATGGCCAAGCCGATGACCAAATCCGAGTAGCCGGAAA
>NZ_JBQCXF010000645.1:0-1528 GCF_051956635.1 Neisseria sp. P0022.S010
TTATTGAATTTATTAGTGTTTTTTTACTGATTTGCTGATATTTACCTTTAAATGGCTTTTGAAATTCGATAAAATGGTAATCTATTTTTAAGATTTGTCTGTCAACCAGTTAGGTACGACCATGTTGGCCAGTTACTTTCCCGTCCTCGTATTCATCCTCGTCGGCCTTGCGGCCGGTGTGCTGTTTATCCTGCTCGGCACAATTTTAGGCCCGAAACGCCACTATGCCGAAAAAGACGCGGCTTACGAATGCGGTTTCGAAGCCTTTGAAAACGCAAGGATGAAGTTCGACGTGCGCTATTACCTCGTCGCCATCCTCTTCATCCTGTTTGATTTGGAGGTCGCGTTCATGTTGCCGTGGGCTGTCGTGTTCAAAGATTTGGGCGCATACGGCTTCTGGTCTATGCTGGTGTTTATCGTCGTTCTGACGGTAGGCTTTATTTACGAATGGAAAAAAGGTGCGCTGGAATGGGAATAGAAGGCGTTTTGAAAAAAGGTTTCATCACCACCAGCGCGGATACGGTGTTGAACTATATGCGTACCGGTTCATTGTGGCCGGTTACTTTCGGCTTGGCCTGCTGCGCCGTGGAAATGATGCATGCGGGTATGGCGCGTTATGACCTTGACCGTTTCGGCATCATTTTCCGTCCGTCCCCACGTCAGGCTGACCTGATGATTGTGGCAGGTACGTTGACCAACAAAATGGCGCCCGCCCTGCGCCGCGTATACGACCAGCTCGCCGAGCCGCGCTGGGTATTGTCTATGGGCTCGTGTGCCAACGGCGGCGGCTATTATCACTATTCTTATTCCGTTGTGCGCGGTGCCGACCGCGTCGTGCCGGTAGACGTTTATGTGCCGGGTTGTCCGCCGACTGCGGAAGCTCTGATTTACGGCCTGATTCAGCTCCAACAAAAAATCAAGCGCACTTCCACCATCGCGCGTGACGAGTAAGGAGAGGACGATATGGCAAGCATTCAAAACTTATACGAGACCGTCGTCGGCGTGCTTGGTGATCAGGCAAGCAAAGTCATTTCAGCTTTGGGCGAGATTACCGTCGAGTGTCTGCCCGAACACTATATTTCAGTCATGACCGCATTACGCGACCATGAAGAGTTGCATTTCGAGCTTCTGGTTGACTTGTGCGGTGTCGATTACAGCACTTACAAAAACGAAGTATGGCAAGGTAAACGCTTTGCCGTCGTCAGTCAGTTGCTTTCCGTTAAAAACAATCAACGCATCCGCGTACGCGTCTGGGTTTCAGACGACGACTTCCCCGTAGTCGAGTCTGTAGTCGATATTTACAACAGTGCGGATTGGTACGAGCGCGAAGCCTTCGATATGTACGGCATCATGTTCAACAACCATCCCGACCTGCGCCGCATTCTGACCGATTACGGCTTCGTCGGACATCCGTTCCGCAAAGACTTCCCGATTTCCGGCTATGTGGAAATGCGTTACGACGAAGAGCAAAAACGCGTGATTTACCAACCTGTTACCATTGAGCCGCGCGAGATCACGCCGCGTATCG
>NZ_JBQCXF010000646.1:0-1528 GCF_051956635.1 Neisseria sp. P0022.S010
TATTTTAAAAAATAGAGTATTAGACATAATTTTCTAAATTTAATTATCAACTGTAAAGTAGCCCAAGCAAGCCGTAGACCACATGAAACTTCCAATCCCGACGTAAGGTGTGCGGTATGCACACACACGGGTTCTGCCTTTCAGACGCCCCCCAACAGCAAGCGTAGCCTACATGGGTAGCAAGCGTAGCCTGTATCAAGGTAGGGTGTGTCGCCCCGCGACGCACGCGGTTTCCAAACCCCAAAGGCAGCCTGAAAACCCAAAAACCATCTGAGAACAGCATCAGAAGATTTCAGACGGCCTCCCAAATGCCAAAGAACGCGTGCGTGGCAGAGCCACACACCCTACGGCATGCAGGCTACGCTTGCTGATGCGGGGCGGTTTGTGAATCAGGATCCGATTGAGTTGATAGGTGGGGCGAATCTGTATGCTTTTGCTCCTAATACAAATAAGTGGCTTGATGTCCTAGGTTTAAATAAAAATCTGCCCACACCATATTGGCCTCCTAATAGAGGCGCTTTAGGTGAAGTGAGGAGCATTACACTTCCGGTTGGCACCCTTGTTGATAGGTATGGTTATCCAGGAGGAACTTTTGTGTCTCCAGTAGGAACACCATACCCTATGAGAGCCTTACCTCCTGGTTCTAATCAAAAGCCTTATACCATATATAAGGTACTGAAACCAATTGATAATGTAGCTGCAAGTAGAATTATGCCGTGGTTCGGAGAGATTGGATTAGGGACGCAGTATGAATTGCCAAAATCTATTAAATCATATATAGAATCTGGGCATCTAGAAGAGGTGAAAATAGGAAAATGTTAAAAATTAATGAATTGAATTCATATCTTAAAAGTAAAGGAGTACCAGAAGATAGTTACTCAATCAATGAAGTAAATGATGAATCATTATGTATTGTTGAAGAAAATAAAAAATGGCATATATTCTATTCTGAAAGAGGATTGAGAACCGAAGAATATTGTTGCCAAGATGAACATTTGGCAATTCTATATTTTATAAATCGGTTATCAAAAATGTTAAAATTTTCTTTCGAATGAAAAAAACAAACTGTAGCCTGTATGAAACTTTTAATTCTGATGTGGGGTGTGTGTGGAATATACACGCAGCTTCTGCTTTTCAAGCAACCTCTAAATCTTCTTCTAAGTCGTCTGAGCTATCGGTTCTTTAACAATTTTATTACTGATTGATGTAGAGGTCGTTTGAAAACCGACTTTCAGGGACCTCTACTAAATTTCTCTACCGCTAGTTACACCACCCGCCACCACTACGACGCAGCAGGCAACCCCGTCCGTACCGACTATCCCGACGGCAGTCACGAAACCTTCGAATACGACCGCCTCAACCGTCTGACCGCCCACATCGACGGACTCGGCGCCAAAACCACCTACGAACTCGCAGTGGACGGACTGCCGCTCAAACGCACCAACGCGCTGGGCCATACCTTCGCCTACGCCTACGACAAAGCCCGCCGTCTGACCGTCCTCACCAATGAAAACGGCGAAACCTACCG
>NZ_JBQCXF010000647.1:0-1523 GCF_051956635.1 Neisseria sp. P0022.S010
AGTTCGCACCCTTCAAGCCTGCAACATCGCGGGCGTATTCAATCAGGGCAATTTGCATACCCAAACAGATGCCCAAATATGGTACGTTGTTTTCACGCGCATAGCGTACGGCGGCAATTTTGCCTTCCACGCCGCGTGAACCGAAGCCGCCCGGCACCAAAATCGCGTCCATGCCTTTGAGCATGGAAACGTCGCCATTGCCCTTCTCGATGCTTTCGCTGTCAACAAAGGTAATTTGTACGTCTGTTTCAGTGTGAATACCTGCGTGTTTCAGGGCTTCGATCAATGATTTGTAGGACTCGGTCAAATCAACGTATTTGCCGACCATTGCGATTTTGACGGTATGTTTCGGATTTCGAATCGCGTGAACGATTTTCTTCCATTCGGTCAAATCGGCTTGTTTGACATTCAGTTGGAGCTGCTCGGTAATAATGCTGTCAATGCCTTGGTTATGCAGCATTTCAGGGCATTCGTAAATACTGTCCACATCGTAGCTGCCCACGATGGCGCGTTCTTCAACGTTACAGAACAAAGCAATCTTACGGCGCTCGTCCGCAGGCATTTCTCTGTCCATACGGCAGATCAGGATATCCGGTTGCAAACCGATGCTCAACATTTCTTTAACGGTATGCTGGGTCGGTTTGGTTTTGATTTCGCCGGCGGCGGCAATGTAAGGAACATAGCTCAGGTGGGCAAACAATGTATTGTTGCGGCCGAGCTGGCTGCGCATTTGACGGATGGCTTCCAAGAAAGGCAAAGATTCGATATCGCCGACTGTGCCACCGATTTCGACAATCGCCACATCATAACCGGCCGCGCCTTCATGGATGCGGCGTTTGATTTCATCAGTAATGTGCGGAATTACTTGTACGGTACCGCCCAGATAGTCGCCACGACGCTCTTTGGCAATCACGTTTTCATAGACTTGGCCGGTACTGAAGCTGTTGCGGCGAGTCATGGTGGCGTTGATGAAACGCTCGTAGTGACCGAGGTCGAGGTCGGTTTCCGCGCCGTCATCAGTCACGAATACTTCGCCGTGTTGAAACGGGCTCATGGTACCCGGGTCAACGTTGATATACGGGTCGAGTTTAAGCATGGTCACGTTCAAGCCACGCGACTCGAGAATAGTAGCAATAGAAGCGGCGGCGATACCTTTACCTAAAGAAGATACAACGCCGCCGGTTACGAAAATAAATTTAGTCATGATGTGATACCCATGTTGGAATGTATGATTTTAACTTGAAGCAGCATATTCTGGCAAACGGCAAAAGCTTCAGGCCGTCTGAAAATAACGTTTGAACCGGCCCCCAAATCTTGGACACTCATAAAAGCCTTTTCAGGCGCTCTGTGTAAGCTGGGTTCTGTATGCGACAGGACTCGGCTTTTTCAATTTCAAACTGCAACGCTCCCGGTTGTAGTAATCCATATAGTCATCTATCTGCTTCATCAATTCGTCCACCGTCAATTCTCCTGCGTTATAGAAACACTCCGTCTTCAACACCGCAAAGAAACTCTCCATCGGC
>NZ_JBQCXF010000648.1:0-1523 GCF_051956635.1 Neisseria sp. P0022.S010
GTCAAATAATATGAATATAGAAATGTTTAATTTGTTATTTTCCAAATTAATGATAGAAAATTTGGGAACAATAGAAGATGGGTTGAAAACAAATGATGAAATCGGTGCAGTTCTCAGAATCCATTTAATCTGCGAGCAGTTTTTGGAACTCTATATATGTAGCATTTGCAACCAAGAAAAAATGTTTTGGTTTCAAGAGAGAAAAGATAAGGAAGAACAGAAAATCACAATCAGTTTCGATCATAAACTAAAAATGGCTAAAACTTTAGGACTGCCTGATTGGGGATATAAAATTTTTACAAATGTAAATACAATTAGAAACCGCCTCGCCCATCGAATCGGACAACAAATAGACCAAGGAAAATTCGAAAGCATTCAGAATACTGTTGAATCAGATATTGAGCCTCTTCAGTTTTTTAATGTTCCATTAGAGCAAGCTGGTATTGAAACGTACTCTGAAACGGGGCAAATATCATCTAAACTGAATTGGAGTGAATGTTCCACACTCCATCAAAAATTACTTATATATATTTATTACACTCTAATATCTCTAACAGAGTATTTAAATCTCCCTAAAACCCCAACTACCCCATGAAAACCATCACAGATACCCTAAACCTCGCCCCGCAAGGCAAGAACTTTTTGACTGCCGACTGGCCTGCCCCTGCCAATGTCAAAACGCTTATTACCACGCGCAACGGCGGTGTCAGCGAAGGCGTGTACCGCAGCCTGAATGTCGGTTCGCACGTCGGCGACAATCTGGAAGCCGTACTCCGCAACCGCGAAATCGTACAGGAACAAGTCGGCCTGCCCGTTGCCTACCTTAATCAAATCCACAGCACCATTGTTGTGAATGCCGCAGAAGCATTAGGTAATACGCCTGATGCCGATGCTTCGGTTGATACGACGGGTACGGTTGCCTGCGCCTCAATGACTGCCGATTGCCTGCCTGTCTTATTTTGCGACAAAGCAGGTACAGTTGTTGCGGCGGCTCATGCAGGTTGGCGCGGTTTGGCCTGTGGCGTTTTGCAAAATACCATTGCGGCAATGAATGTCGAGCCACTGGAAATCATGGCCTATCTCGCCCCTGCCATCGGCCCTGATGCGTTTGAGGTGGGGCAAGATGTATTTGATGCGTTTTGCACCCCCATGCCGGAAGCTGTCGATGCGTTTGAAGACATCGGCGGCGGCAAATACCTTGCCAACATTTACGCTTTGGCGCGTATGATTCTGCATCGCGAAGGCGTGAACATGATTTATGGCGGCACCCATTGCACTGTCTTGGAACGCGATACTTTCTTCTCCTACCGCCGTGACGGACAAACCGGCCGCATGGTCAGCCTGATTTGGTTGGAAAAATAAGATTTGCACCATCAAAGACAAGGCCGTCTGAAAGACTTTCCGTTTACGGTTTCAGACGGCCTAAACATTATTCGTTATAATCCGACGATACCGTAACCGGTTTCAACGAAGGAATATCCAATGAAAAAAATCCTATTGCCTGCACTCGCCCTATTGCTTGC
>NZ_JBQCXF010000649.1:0-1520 GCF_051956635.1 Neisseria sp. P0022.S010
CGTCGGTCAGCGACATCAACTGCAAACCGCGCCCTTTGGGCATGACTTTGAGTTCGCCGATGGAAAACGCCAAGAGGCGGTGGTCGCTGCTGGCCAGTACGATTTTGCAGTCGGGATTGATGAGCGAGGAAGCATAGACGGCAATCGGCGGCAGGACAGTTTCGCCGCTGTCCACGGTCATCACCACTTTGCCTGCTTTCACGCGTCCGACCATATCGCCCAGTTTGGCGATGAAGCCGTAGCCGCCGCTGCCTGAGAGCAGGTAGTGCTGTTCGGGCTGACCAGTGAGCATGGCGACGGGTTTTGCGCCGTTTTGCAGCTCGATTAAGGATGAAACCGGCACGCCGTCGCCGCGTCCACCGGGGATTTCGGCAGCATCGAGCGTGTAGGTTCTGCCCAATGAGTCGAGAATGACGACAGGTAAAACGGTGCGACCTTCAAGGGTTTGTTTGAGACAGTCGCCTTCTTTGAACGCGGTTTGGCTCAAATCGAGGTTGTGTCCGGCGCGGCTGCGTATCCAGCCTTTTTCCGACAGAATCAGTGTGATGGGTTCGTCGGCGGTGGTTTGCGTCAACACGGCGCGTCCGGCTTCTTCCACCAGCGTGCGGCGTGCGTCGCCGAACTGCTTCATGTCCGCCTGCATCTCTTTGATAATCAGCTTGCGTTTTTCGTTTTCGTCGCCCAAAAGAATATTCAGACGACCTTGTTCTTCGCGCAATTCGTTCAATTCTTTTTCGAGTTTGAAACCTTCCAAACGCGCCAACTGGCGCAGGCGGATTTCCAAAATGTCTTCGGCTTGGATTTCGGTCAGCCCGAATGCCGCCATCAAATCGGCTTTCGGGTCGTCTGATTCGCGGATGACTTTAATCACTTCGTCGATGTGCAGAAAGACTTTCAGACGACCTTCAAGGATGTGCAGCCGTTTTTCCACTTGGTTCAAACGGAATTTCAGACGACGTGTTACGGTCACGACGCGGAAATCCAGCCATTCCTGCAAAATCGTTTTCAGGTTTTTCTGCGCGGGGCGGTTGTCCAGTCCCATCATCACCAAGTTCATGGACACATTGCCTTCCAGTGAAGTCTGCGCCATCAGCGTGTTGATGAAGGTATCGGTATCGATGCGGCTGGATTTCGGCTCGAACACAAGGCGCACGGGATGTTCGCCGTCGGACTCGTCGCGCACGCGTTCGATTAAATCCAGCATCAGCTTTTTGGTATTGAGCTGGTCTTGGTTGAGCTGCTTTTTACCTGCTTTCGGTTTCGGGTTGGTTTGCTCTTCGATTTCGGCAAGGATTTTGGCGGAATTGGCGTTCGGCGGCAGTTCGGTCACAATCACGCGCCATTGCCCGCGCGCCAGCTTCTCGATTTCGTAACGCGCACGCACGCGCACGCTGCCCTTGCCGGTTTCGTAAATCCGGCGCAATTCGTCCGCCGGCGTAATGATTTGACCACCGCCCGCAAAATCAGGCGCGGGGATGTACTGCATCAGGTCGGCAGTTTCCAGCGTCGGCTTTTTCAAC
>NZ_JBQCXF010000650.1:0-1518 GCF_051956635.1 Neisseria sp. P0022.S010
GTTGTCATGCAGGCTGTGGTTGCCATGGCTTTGATTTTTGAACGGGGCGGATATTAATTTATCCAAACTAAAAGTTATAATGAAAGAAATTTTCGATATTGGTTTTTCAGACGGCCTGAGTTTAATATGCAGGCTATATCACATCTAAATCTGGAGCAGGAAATGAAAATTGCAAATAATATTACCGAGCTGATCGGCAACACCCCTTTGGTAAAATTGAACCGTTTGACCGAGGGTTTGAAAGCGCAAATCGCCGTTAAACTTGAATTTTTCAATCCGGGCAGCAGCGTGAAAGACCGTATTGCCGAAGCCATGATTGAAGCGGCGGAGCAAGCCGGTAAAATCAATAAAGATACCGTTATCGTTGAAGCGACCAGTGGCAATACCGGTATCGGTTTGGCAATGGTGTGTGCGGCCCGCAGTTATAAATTGGCGATTACTATGCCTGAAAGCATGAGTAAAGAACGCAAAATGCTGCTGCGTGCATTCGGTGCAGAGCTGATTTTGACACCGGCTGCCGAAGGTATGGCAGGCGCTATCGCTAAAGCCCAGTCTTTGGTGGACGAACATCCAGATACTTACTTTATGCCGCGCCAATTTGATAACGAGGCTAATCCTGAAGTTCACCGCAAAACCACTGCCGAAGAAATTTGGCGTGATACAGACGGCCAAGTTGATATTTTCGTGGCCGGTGTGGGTACAGGCGGTACGATTACCGGCGTGGGCGAAGTATTGAAAAAACACAAACCCGAAGTTCAAATCGTGGCTGTCGAGCCTGAAGCTTCTCCAGTATTGAGTGGTGGTGAAAAAGGCCCGCATCCGATTCAAGGTTTGGGCGCAGGCTTTATCCCCAGTGTTTTGAATACGACTGTTTACGACAGTATTGTCAAAGTACCTAACGAAGCAGCGTTTGAAACTGCGCGCGCTATGGCTGAAAAAGAAGGCATTTTGGTAGGTATTTCTTCCGGTGCCGCGGTATGGAGCGCATTGCAACTGGCTAAAAAACCTGAAAACGAAGGCAAGCTGATTGTTGTCTTGTTGCCATCGTATGGCGAACGCTATCTTTCTACGCCTCTGTTTGCCGATTTGGCATAATATAGGATTGTTGTTAAAGGGCCGTTTTCAGACGGCCTTTTTTACGTATGGGCTTGAGATATAGTATGAAATCTGTTGTAATTCAGTTAATGAGCTTTGAATACCGTTATTCAAAAGTTGGTTTCTTCAACGAATCATGCTTATAATGCGCATTATGAAAAAATACATTCTTCCTATCCTTGCTGTGGCGGTACTTGCCGGTTGTGAATCGATTTATGTTCCAACATTGAAAGAAGTGCCAGTTCGACCAACCAACGTCAAGAAACCTAAGGCTGATTCACAAGTTTCAGCTACCAGTTATCATTTGGCTCCTTCGCATTGGGCAGATGTTTCCAAGATTCATGATGAAGCACGTCGCTTGAGTACCCAAGTGAGCCAAGGTAGTCTGACCAAAGTTCAGGCTGCCCAATATTTGAACCGCTT
>NZ_JBQCXF010000651.1:0-1516 GCF_051956635.1 Neisseria sp. P0022.S010
TGTCTATTCCTATCTGACGAGATATTTGTGCTAAAAGGTTTTATTTGAGTAGTATATCTAGTTTGCTCAAGGTAATAATTTTCGAGATATGGTGTAGGGAAGGTCGTCTGAAAAAGTGATTATAGTAAATTAAAAATAAAATAGTACAATACTCAACTTTGAAGGTCTAACCATGGCATACTCTGCGGATTTAAGAAACAAAGCTTTAAGTGTAGGAACACGTTGCGTTGTTTACACCACAGGTTGAGAAAAATAAGCCTGCATAATGTACAAGTCCAATTTTTCGGTAAAAATAATCGTGTTGTGCTACACAACAACTCAGCCTTAAAAAATACTTTTATTGAATTTAAAGGCAATAACGGAACCTTCAGCATTGGAGAAAAAGCCGGTATTTTCGGCACATTTCGTGTTGGCCATGATTGCAACATTAAAATTGGTAATGGCGTAACTAGCACCAATCCCGTTTATGTAACTTGTGCCGAAAAAACCAATATCCATATCGGCAATGATTGTATACTGGCTACCAACAACCAAATCCGTACCGATGATTCGCATGGTATCTATGATTTAGACACCGGCAAACGACTCAACCGTTCCAAAGATATTTTTATCGGTGACCATGTGTGGCTAGCCTATGGCGCAACCGTGTTAGGTGGTGCACATATTGGTAACGGTTGTGTGTTGGGGGCATTTTCTCTAGCCAAGAAACAGTTTCCTGAAAACTGTGTACTGGCTGGCGTGCCTGCAAAAGTGGTGCGTGAAAATATTTTCTGGAAACGCCCTCTTTTGCTCAATAATCCATACGCAGAAGATGAAATTGCTTATCCGGATATATAAGAAATCCTAGCGTTTTTTTTACACTTTTCCTTTTCTGCCTGAAGATCAATTTTAGGATTTTAGGTATTGTTAAAAATGACGAATGGCACGACAACATAGTTCTTGATAATCCGAAATCCTAAAACAATCCTTTCAGGCAGAAGATAAAAGCCGTTTTGCATAAGAGTGTAAGCAACCCATCAATTTCCAACTGAAACAATTCATAATTTATACTTTAAAATATAGATAGGCCGTCTTGAACACTTTCAGACGGCCTGAGACCTTTGCAAAAAAGTCTTTCCCCCAACAGCCGAAACCTAAACAAAGGTTTTCGGCTGCTTTTGTTTCAAATATCCACTGATTCTATTCAAATACCCCCTTAATCCCCCTTGGATACCTGATTAATCAGGCATCCGGACCGCCTTTTAGGCAGCAACAGGCACACTTAGCCTGTTGGCGGCTTTCAACAGGTTCAAACACATTGCCTTCAGATGGCTTTGCGCACTCACTTTAATCAGCCCGAAATAGGCTGCCCGGGCATAGCGGAATTTACGGTGCAGCGTACCGAAGCTTTGTTCGACCACATAACGGGTTTTCGACAAATATCGGTTACGTTTGGTTTGCGCTTCCGTCAGCGGACGGTTGCGGTGGGCTTTGCGCATAATGCCGTCTAACAACTGATGCTCTTCCAGATGTTGCC
>NZ_JBQCXF010000652.1:0-1515 GCF_051956635.1 Neisseria sp. P0022.S010
GCATCAGGTTGGGCCAGATTTCGGTTTCCATCAAAATGCCGCAGATGGGGCGGTGTTCGGCTAAAAATCGGGCGACCCATTCGGATTTGTCGTAGGGCAGGTAACGGCATTGCGCATCGGGGAACAGGGATTGCGCGGTAGCGCGGCCGGTCGGCGTCATTTGGGTAATCAAAAATGGCGAGTCGGGAAAATGGCGGCGCAATGCCTGCACCAAAGGTTCGGCCGCACGCGTTTCGCCGACGGATACGGCGTGTATCCAAATCGGGCGTTGTACGGGATTGGGATACGCCTGTCCGAAACGCTCGTCCCAATGCTTGAGATAGGCTGGGGATTTGAGGGCGCGGCGGCGCAGGTGGCGGCGGATCAGGAAGGGGGCGAGGTGCCACAGCGTGGCGTAAAGGCGGCGTATCATGCTTACTGGTCTTGTGTCGGAATAGGCCTATTTTATCGGAAACTGAAACGGAAGATATAGCTTTGATGCGTGTTTTACGCAAAGGAAACAGGCCGTCTGAAAGGTTTCAGACGGCCTTTAATACAGGCATAAACGCGTTTACTTCACTTGGGCCATATATTTTTTCAGACGGCCTTTGCTTTGCATGGCGCGGTTTTCCATTTCATCGACAACGGCTTGCGCTTTGGCTTTGTTCACCGGTTTGCCGACCTGAATCACGCCGCTCATGTTCATCATGCGGTGCGGCGGGCAGGTATAGACATACACGCCTTCTTTGTCGAGCTTGAGCGTGAAGTCTTTGCCGTCTTCGGAGAGGAAGTCGGCAACGCCGTCGGGCAGGGCTTTGCTTTGCACCCAGTGTCCGCTGTTAGTAGCTTTGAAGGTAACAGTGTCGCCGACTTTAGCGCTGACGTAGCCTGGCTCGAACACCATGCTGCCGTCTTTGCCGTTGTCGAGCATTTTGATTTCGTGGTTGGCGGCGTATGCGCTTAGGGACGCGGTCAGCATCAGGAGGAAGAGGGATTTTTTCATGGAGAAAGTCCTTTCTAAGGATAAAAAATATGGGGCGGGATGATGAGTCGGAGAGGCAAGCCTTGGGCTTACCGCCCTCTCCCTAACCCTCTCCCACAGGAGAGGGGATAAGTTGCAGGGAGTTTACAGGCCGGATGCTCAAATCCGACATTTGCAGGAGCGGTTAAGTTACGCACTCTTCCGCATCGGGCGGATAACGGGCAGGCCTTTGCTGTCGTATAAAAGTTCGATGTCCACTTTATACAGCCTGCCTATCATGTCCGCCTGCAACACGTCCTGCGGCGCGCCCTGCGCCTGTACTTTGCCTTCTCCGAGCAGAATCACGCCGTCTGAAAACTGCGCGGCGAGGCTCAAATCGTGTAATACCATCAGCGTAACCAGATTGTGTTCGTGCGTGTATTGCACCACGCGCTCCAAGAGGTTCAACTGGTGGTGCATATCCAGCGCGCTGACCGGTTCGTCCAGCATCAGGATTTCGGGGCGGCGCAGCATGACTTGGGCAAACATGACGAGCTGCCGCTGTCCGCCGGAAA
>NZ_JBQCXF010000653.1:0-1510 GCF_051956635.1 Neisseria sp. P0022.S010
CTTCCATATTGGCAAAGACTTCGGGCAGGCGGTCTTTTAAGCCGTCAAAGTTGAGATGGCAATGTGAATCGATTAAATACATGGTATTACAGGGTAAAAGTAGTGCGGTCGCTGCGCAGGCGCGGGCCAAGCTCGGCTTCGATCAGGTTTTTGGCCTGCAGGCAGCTTTCGTGTTCGGAGAATGCAAGGCCTACGCCTTTGGGGCGGTGGGCTGAAGTGCGCGCCGGATTGATCCAAACGACTTTGGTGGGCAGGAAGCGTTTGGGGTAGTCGGCGATTTCTACGGCCAAGAGGATGTCTTCGCCTAGGGAGAGTACGTCATCGGTCGGTACGAACAGACCGCCGTGTTCTAAAAACGGCATATAGCAGTTGTACAGCAGATTGGGGTCTTTGAGTTGCAAGGCCAACATCTTCGCCGGAATGTCTTTTTTATTCATCATTTATCACCTGTTAGGGTTTGTTTTGCCAAAAATCTAAATATTCGATAAGCAGATACTCAAGCTGCATTTTAACACTCAAGGTATGGTATCCGTAAGGGTTGAGTGCGTTCAGACGGCCCAATAGGGCAAACAGCTTGCGTGAATCGGTTTTAGAGGCCGTCTGAAGCAGGGCTTGTGCATGGTGCGGATAATAAAGCGGCGCCATGTTTTGTTGTGCCAAGCCGACATCCATCAGCCACTTTTGCAGCCAGTCGATAAAAACGGCCAGCGGTTGTTTTTGTTTGTCGAACGCGGCGGCGTAGTCGAGTATGGTCAACAGGCGCGGGGCAGCCAGCAGCATCAGTAACTCTTCGCGTAATGCGTCCAATTCGGGAGTCGGCGTGAATAAAGGCGCGCCGCTGTGAAACGCCAACAAAGCTTCGGCATTTTCCACGCCCTGTTGGCGCAGATATGCCGCAGCCTGCTCATGGGTAGGCGAGGGCAGCACCATCTGGCGACAACGGCTTTTGATGGTGGGCAGGAGTTTGTCGCGCGCATGGGTAACGAGCAGGAAAACGACGTGTTGCGGCGGCTCTTCCAGAGCTTTCAACAAACCGTTTGCCGCCTGTGTATTCATGCTTTCCGCCGGATGCACCAATACCACGCGCAGGCCGCCGCGGACAGCGGTCAGGTAAATGTTTTCCACAATATCGCGCACGGCATCGATTTTGATTTGCAGGAGTTTGCGTCCCGTTGCCTCGCCTTCGGGAATTTCCGGCGTGAGTTCGTAAAAGTCGGGATGGGTGTTTTGGCTGAACAAATGGCACGAAGCACACTCGCCGCAGGGTTCATGACCGGATGTAGGCGATTCGCACAGCAATGCCTGCGCGACAAAGCGGGCAAACTCGGTTTTACCGGTATTTTCTTTGCCGGTAAACAGCCAGGCGTTGGGACGGTTTTGCCAATGAGTGGCGAGCTGTTGCCATTGGGTTTCATGCCATGGATAAATCATATCGTTTGGGAACTATAAGGTAGGTGGTTATTATACTCTCAGGCCGTCTGAAAAAGGTTTCAGACGGCCTTTAATAAAC
>NZ_JBQCXF010000654.1:0-1509 GCF_051956635.1 Neisseria sp. P0022.S010
TATTACGTTCGATAACGGCCAGTACGCTGTCTTCCATTACCTGAGCAGAAGCGCCCGGATAAGTAGCGCGCAAAGTAATGGTCGGTGCAGCAACGGACGGATATTGGGAAATCGGCAGTTTTTGAATGCCGAAAATACCCGCTGCGATGATAAAAATCGCAATAACCCATGCAAAAATGGGGCGGTCAATAAAAAACTTAGACATTCATGCGTTCCTTATTTGGCTTCAGATGCAGCTTTAGCTTCAGGCTTGGCCTCGGATGCAGCTTGGCCGTCTGAAACTGCCGGGGTTGCCGCTGCGGCGTTTGCAGGCGGCGTCCATTCTTTCGGCGTTACCTTTTTAGCACCTGACATAGCGGCAATGCTGGTACCTTCGACAACCACTTTGTCGCCGTCTTTCAGGCCGTCTGTGATCACCCAGTTGGTGCCTTGCTGTTGCGCAATGGTCACGACGCGCGCTTCCATTTCGCTCTTGTCATTTACCACCATCACAGTATCTTTTGTACCGCGGCTAACTGCTTGTTGCGGCACTACAAATGCATTATCTACTGCCACTTGTTCCATCAACACGCGCACATACAAGCCCGGCATCAAGATATTTCTGTCGTTAGGAATGGCGGCGCGCAAGGTAATTTGACCGGTCGTTTCGTTGACAGTCGGATCTGCAAACAACAGACGGCCTTTTTCAGGATAAACCGTACCGTCGTCAAATTTGATGTCCACTGCAATCGCGCCGTTTGCCGCCAACAATTTGCCTTCAGCAACCTGTTGACGCAGTTTCATAACCTCACTGGCAGATTGGGTAACGTTGACATACATCGGATTGGTTTGTTGGATGGTGGCCAACACGGTGGTATCGCCGGCATTCAACAGCGTACCTTCAGAAACTTTAGATTGACCGATAAAGCCGGAAATCGGCGCAGTAATGCGGGAGCGGTTCAGGCTGATACCGGCAGATTTGATGGCTGCTTGGGCAGATTTGACGCCTGCCTCTGCTGAACGCTTGGCCGTTACGGCCGCATCATATTCTTGTTGGCTGATGGCATCGGCGGCAACCAGCGGTTTGTAGCGGGCCAGGTCGGCGTTCGCTTTAGCCAAAGTCGCTTGCGCACTCGCCAACTGAGCGTGTGCGCTTTCTAAGTTTGCTTCATAAGTCGAGCTGTCGATTTGGTACAAAGGCTGACCGGCTTGCACATAGCTGCCCTCTTGGAACAGGCGTTTTTGCAGAATACCGCCGACTTGGGCGCGAACTTCGGCAGTGCGCAATGATTCCAGACGGCCCGGCAACTCGGTTGTCAATGCAACGGTTTCCGGATGCACAGTGACCACACGGACTTCAGGCGCAGGTTGTTTTTGCTGTTGCTGACTGCCTTGCGCCTGTTGACCGGCTGCTTTTTCATCGCCTTTGCCGCAAGCGGAAAGCGCCAACGCAGTAGCTGCTGCAATTGCCGCGACACGCATCATTTTAGAAGCATAAAGAGCCATAATTTTCCTATCTCTATGATAAAT
>NZ_JBQCXF010000655.1:0-1505 GCF_051956635.1 Neisseria sp. P0022.S010
GTTGCAATATGGTTGATTTCTGAGGAAATATTCCTTTGTCGCCTTTGAAGCGGCCTAAAAAGCTGTACAGGCCGGCATCTTGATCCGGGCCGTCGTAAAACAGGCTCAGCTCTTCCGGAAAGCGGTTTTTACTGTATTGGTTTTTAAAGAAATTGAAACCCACAGTGGTTTTTAAATCTGTTTTGTTGGGAAGGTTGAAAGAGAAGCGGTTGTTGATATCCAAAAGATTGGCTGTGTTTTTGGTTTCCAAATAATCAAGCAGTCCCCATCCTGAAAAACGTGAGTTTTTCGGATATTTTTGTTTTCCCAGATTATGGGCGGCCAACACGTTTAAATCGACATAATCGCCAATGTTTAAGTTGTAATTGGCTTGATAGTTGCGGTTTTCTACTTTGCGGCTGCCGATACGGTTGTTCATGGTACGAAGCTGAAGATCCAGCTTGTTGTTGTCGTTTTCGTATTCCACTTTGACCAAATGGCTGTTTGAGCGTTGTTGCAGGCTGGTCGGGTCGATTGGAGTCAGGTCCCATTGCGGTGCCAAATTCTCTTTCCAGCTTCTTTCCAAATCATCAACATAATCTCTTTGCAAAACTTCAGGATCGTTATATTTTTTGGAGAAAGGGTAGTCCCAATAGCTTTTACCGACTGCGTTACGCTTGGAAAAGTCGCGAACCCAACGATTTTGCCCTTGGTCGAATTTTAATAAGTTGCTTTCAAAATATTCTTGTTTTTTACGGTCCAAATATTCTTCGCCAAAATTGCCGATACGCTGACCGCCACCGCCTACTTTATAGTTTTGCTCGACATTGCGGTGGCTGTAACCATATAACGCACCAAGGCGCGCACCGCTGTCAAACCATTTTTGTACCGCTCCGGTTGCCATAAAGTTGCTTTTGGTGCTGTTTGTGCCGGTCAATCCTTTGGTCAAGAGGCCGAAGGTATTGTTTCCGTGTACCACATCGTCTACCCGTAAAGTACGGAAATTGGCTGTACCGGATAAGGTATTGATGCCGTTGGCACCTGTGAAACTGCCTTTGGTTACATCCACGCCGGCAATAAAATTGGGATCCAGTGCCGTACCGAATTGCGAGGAGCTGCCGCTGCGTCCGGCATCGGCAGAAGTGGAATAGAAGGTTTGGGTGACGCCATCAACCATCGTATTGACACGTCCCAAACCGCTATCGCCACGGATATTGACCGCCAATACCCCCGATCCCTTGTCTTGTTGGGTAAAAACGCCGGGCATACTCCGAACGATGGTATCGATGTTTTCGCTGGATTGATAAATGCGTTCACGCGAACTTTTGGCTTGGCCTTCGGTAAAAACTTTTTTCTCTTTGGCAATGTGTTTGCCTTTGACTTGAATTTCATCAAGCTCTTGAGTTGAAACCTCGTCTTCTGCGTGTGCGATACTTGTTATAGTCAGTAAAGCTAATGTTAGTAGATTTAATTTGAAATTCGGATTCATGATAGTTACCTCAGAAACGAAGTCGCTACTTTATCAC
>NZ_JBQCXF010000656.1:0-1500 GCF_051956635.1 Neisseria sp. P0022.S010
CGTCTGAAAATTTGGTTTTCAGACGGCCTTGTTTTAAGCAATCAAACGGATATTTTCTTTGTCTTGTCTGAATTTGTTTTTAATCACGAGAGGCAGGCTGCTGTCGAAATACCAGCTTCCATCAGGCAATGCCAACGCGCCGCCGGCGCAGAGCAGGGTAATGCTGTTTCCGGTCAGGGGGTCGGTTTCGGTAATTTCAATTTCGTGCGCTTTGCCCCAATCGGTTACGGGGAGTAGGGCGGCAAGCTCGGTAATGCGTTGGTTTTGATGTTTGATACCGTTTAGCTGGCGGCAGTTGCCATTGCATTTTCCGACGGCCTCGACAGGGCAGGGTTCGCCTTTTGCGTAGCTGGTCGGCAAAATGTTGAGCGAATCTGGGCAGAGTCTGTGTTCTTGCGACCATTGCATCAAAGCGCGTTTGGCTGCTTTTTTATGGGCAAACAAACCGTAAGGGCGCCAATTTTTGGTGCCGCTGTTTAACAAGACGATGCGTGCTTGAAGGCTGCCGTGTTCGTCAGCGATAAAGCGGACGGTAGAAAACGATGTGGACTTTTCAGACGGCATCAGTTGGTATTCCTGCATGGTCTGGGCTTTGAGCCATAATGTATGGAGCTGTCCGACTGCCGGAATAAAACGGATGGAGGCTGCGGCTTTAATGTGCGGCGGTAGTTTTTTGCTGTGCAGCAGGGTGGCGGTTTCACTGTATGCGCGTTCGTGTGCTTCAATGGCTTGGGCTTTGCCGAAATGGTCAAACCAAACCAATACGCCGTAACTGTCGGGCAGGGCATAGAGCTGTTGTGCGAGCGAATCAGGCAGCCAAGTGGGTAGCATTTTCGGATTCATCAATACTCGGACATGTTCGTCCCATTGTTGATGATTTTTTTCTGCCAGACTTAATTCGAGATAATCACACAATGCGGCAACATCGGTCATGGCGCGGTGGCGGTTGGCCGTCTGAATGCCGGTGCGTTCGATAATGCTGTCGAGGCTGTGTTTGTAAAACTCAGGATAGAGACGGCGAGACAGCTGCACCGTACAGAGCGAGGGTGCGGCAAAGTCAGTATGGATACGGGCAAACTCGTGGCGCAGGAAGGTGTAGTCAAAGCGGCTGTTGTGGGCAACAACCACTGCACCTTGCAATAGCGGCAACAAATCGCCTGCAATATCGGCAAAGACAGGCGCGTTTTTCACTGTTTCATCATGAATTCCGGTCAGTCTGGCAACGAATTCGGGAATGCTGCGGCAAGGGTTGACCAATTGCTCGTAATGTGTGGTGCGTCCTTGCTCAAAACGAACAAGGGCGACTTCCGTTATCCTGTCTTGATAGAAATTTCCACCGGTCGTCTCCAAATCCACCACGACCACAGGCCGTTCCAAACGGGAAAATGCTTCGGATAAGAGCGGCCAGCGTGCGAAATCTGACATTTTATTCTCTGTAAATTCAATAGCAAATGCGCATTTTACACGCTGTCTGCAAGTTTTCCAAATAAAACGCTTGAC
>NZ_JBQCXF010000657.1:0-1499 GCF_051956635.1 Neisseria sp. P0022.S010
GGCAGCCTGCTCCTCGATATTACCAACGGCGCATGGCACGGCATCGATATGGACAGCATTCTGAAAAACGGCATCTCTTCGGAAAAAATCGACAACAGCAACCTCAAAACCCCTTTCCATCATTTCACCCTCAATAGCGAAATTGAGAAAGGCATCAGCCATCATATCAACACCGAACTGTTTTCCGACAGCCTGCACGTTGTCAGCAGCGGCTATACCGATTTGAATACCCAAAAGCTGTCCGAAAACCTGCTTATCAGCAATGTACTGCAGCCAAAAAACAAACCGATTCCTCTCAAAATCGGCGGAACCGTGCAAAACCCTTCCATTACCCTTGATTACAGCCGCTTGACCAATGGCATGAACACACCGGCAGAAAAACAAAAAGTCCTGCAAGAAACCATACAAGAACAATGGAAGTGGCTCAAACCACGCTAGGTTTTCAAATCAAAGGCCGTCTGAAATCCAAAAAGTTTCAGACGGCCTTTTAACAGATACATTGTCAGAATAAGATGTTTACTTAGAAATGACTATATACGCAATCAGTGCAACAATGATGACAAACCATATGGCCAACATTATCAAGCCTTTTTTGGAGAGTTTTCTTTTTCTCCAATCGAGCCTCAATATTTCTATCGTACCCTTAAACATCGCCCCAATCATTTCCATCACGATTTGAAGTATAAATTCCAATAGAAATGACATCTACAAGCCCAAACTCTCCCAAATCTCATCGATTTTGGCCGTAACGGCAGGGTCTTTTTTGATTACTCGTCCCCATTCGCGGTCGGTTTCGCCCGGCCATTTGTTGGTCGCATCCAAACCCATTTTGCCGCCAAGTCCGCTGACGGGGCTGGCGAAGTCGAGGTAGTCGATAGGTGTGTTTTCCATCAAAACAGTATCGCGTACGGGATCCATGCGCGTGGTTACCGCCCAGATGACTTCTTTCCAGTCGCGCACATCCACATCGTCATCAACTACGATGATGAATTTGGTGTACATAAACTGGCGAAGGAACGACCAGCAGCCCATCATCACGCGCTTGGCGTGTCCGGCGTACTGTTTTTTCATGCTGACCACCGCCATGCGGTAGGAGCAGCCTTCGGGCGGCAGATAGAAATCGGTGATTTCGGGGAACTGCTTTTGCAAAAGCGGGACGAACACTTCGTTCAACGCCACGCCCAAAACGGCGGGTTCATCGGGCGGTTTGCCTGTGTAGGTGGAGTGGTAAATCGGGTTTTCACGCATGGTAATGCGCTCAACCGTAAACACAGGGAAATGATCCTGCTCGTTGTAATAGCCGGTGTGGTCGCCGTATGGGCCTTCCAACGCGGTTTCGTTTGGATGAATCACGCCTTCCAATACGATTTCTGCACGGGCAGGCACTTGCAAATCATTGCCGATACATTTTACCAGCTCCGTCCGCGAACCACGCAACAGTCCGGCAAATTGGTATTCGCTCAAGGTATCGGGTACAGGCGTTACCGCTCCGAGAATAG
>NZ_JBQCXF010000658.1:0-1496 GCF_051956635.1 Neisseria sp. P0022.S010
TGTTCTACATTATAAGGAGGAAAGCGTTTATTTAGAAAATCCCTAAAGAAAATATGGGGCTCTCTAAAAAATTTTCTAATTTTATTTAAATTCATTTGAAACTTTCTAATACTACAAAATAGAAACAGTTGATTCTGTTATGTTTTGAAGTTATCCAAACGTTACCGCTTCGGCCAATACTTTGCCGGCCAAGTCTTTAGGCGACAGGTTCGGCTCGCCTTGTAGCGGCCAGTCGATGCCGACGGTCGGATCATTCCAAATCAGCGAGTGTTCGGCTTTGGGGTTGTAATAGTCTGTGCATTTATAGACGAACTCGGCTTCATCGCTCAGTACATAGAAGCCGTGTGCGAAACCTTCGGGTACCCACAGTTGGCGTTTGTTTTCTGCGGACAGAATCTCGCCTACCCATTTGCCGAAAGTGGGGGAGTCTTTACGCATATCGACGGCCACGTCGAATACTTCGCCGACAACCACGCGTACGAGTTTGCCTTGTGTATTTTCGGTTTGATAGTGCAGGCCGCGCAATACGCCTTTGCCGGATTTGGAGTGGTTTTCCTGCACAAAGGTGCGGTTGCAGACTTGGGTCTTGAACCATTCGTCGCGGAAGGTTTCCATAAAAAAGCCGCGTGCATCGCCGAAGACTTGGGGCTCAAGCAGTTTTACGTCAGGAATGGCGGTATCAATGATGTTCATCGTTTTATCTTTCATCTAAAGGCCGTCTGAAAAGTTTCAGACGGCCTCAAACATTATTTTTTCAACAGGCGCAGCAAATATTGGCCGTATTGGTTTTTCGCCATCGGGCGCGCCAGTTCTTCCAGTTTTTCATCGGAAAGCCAACCGTTGCGCCAAGCGATTTCTTCTAGGCAGGCGATTTGCAGGTCTTGGATGTTTTGCACGGTTTGCACGAATGAAGCGGCTTCGTGCAGGCTCTCGTGGGTGCCGGTGTCCAGCCATGCGAAACCGCGTCCCAAAAGTTGTACCGACAATGAACCGTCTTCCAAATACATCTGGTTGAGATCGGAAATTTCCAATTCGCCGCGGGTGGACGGTTTGATTTGTTTGGCGAACTCGACAACGCGTCGGTCGTAGAAGTACAAGCCGGTTACCGCCCAATCGGATTTGGGCTGTTGCGGTTTCTCTTCGATAGACAGGGCGTTGAAGTTGTCGTCAAATTCAACCACGCCGAAACGCTCGGGGTCTTTGACCTGATAACCGAATACGGTTGCGCCGTGGGTCTTGGCGGCAGCCTGTTTCAATGTTTGCGTAAACGATTGGCCGTAGAAAATATTGTCGCCCAAAACCAAGCAGACGTTGTCGTTACCGATAAATTCTTCGCCGATGATGAATGCTTGAGCCAAGCCGTCGGGGCTGGGTTGTTCGGCATAGCTGATGGAGATGCCGAAATCGCTGCCGTCACCGAGCAGTCGTCTGAAAGAGGGATTGTCTTCGGGCGTGGTAATCACCAAAATATCGCGGATTCCTGCCAGCATCAATAC
>NZ_JBQCXF010000659.1:0-1492 GCF_051956635.1 Neisseria sp. P0022.S010
CAGGCAAACCAAGGTAATCGCGTCTTTTTGATGTTGGCCGCCGCATGTACCACAGCGGCGGCCAACATCAAAAAGGCGCGATTACCTTGGTTTGCCTGTCACAAAAATGTTCCGTTGACGAAGCGCACGCCATCTTCAAAAAACGTCCGACCCGTCAGGAAATGAACCAAATGGCTGCCCAACAGGCACGCGGTCAAAAACGTCCACATCGCTAATCCCGACAGTAACAGGCCGTCTGAACATCCTATCCCGTTTCAGACGGCCTGTTTTTATTTCCATCAAACCCATTTCCGTTTCCATCGCATTATGACCCATCTTCCTACCGCCCCACTCAAACGCCGCCTCGCCGCACTGGTTTACGAACTTCTGCTGACCGGCGCCGTTACCAGCATTGCCGCCCTTGCAGCCGGTATTGTCGCCATCTTTCTCAATCCCGTTTCCATACGCCTGTCCATGCTGACAACCTGTCTGATTCTGTTCTACGCATGGTGGCTCTACTTTCGCGCCAACTGGCACAAAAAAGGCCAAACCCTCGCCATGCAGACATGGAAAATCGGCTTAGCCGATAAAAACGATACCCAGCCGCCCCTTCCGCAGCTGCGCCTGCGCTTTATTTGGGCAAGCATTTTCATTGTGTTCATTCCCCTGTTTGCCTATGCCGGATTGCGACATCTGCTCAATATACCGCCCAAAGGCGCATTCGGCGCCGCACTCATTTGGCTCATCCTGCCATGGGGCTTCGCCCTGTTCCATCCCGACCGCCAGTTCCTCTACGACTTCTTGGCTGGAACAAGGCTGGTGGATTTAAATCAGAAGAAAACAAACGAATAAAATCCAAAAGCGGCTCAAGCTCTAAATAAAATAAAGGCCGTCTGAAACTCAAGATAAGTTTCAGACGGCCTTAATCATAACATCAAGCAACAATTATTCTTGCCAACGTTTGAACACCAGCGATGTATTGACGCCGCCAAAAGCAAAGTTATTGCTGACCACATAATCGGTTTGAATCTCACGTCCGCCTGTTTGGATGTAATCCACCTTGCCGCAACGCGGGTCGATGTTTTCCAAATTGACGGTCGGCGCAAACCAGCCGTTGTTCATCATTTCGATGGTAAACCAGGCTTCCAATGCACCGCACGCGCCGAGTGTATGGCCGAGATAGCTTTTTTGCGAACTCATCGGCACAAAACCAAACACGGCTTCGGTCGCTAATGTTTCGGCAATATCGCCTTTTTCGGTCGCCGTACCGTGACCGCTGACATAGCCGACTTTATCAGGCGTAATACCTGCATCTTTCAGCGCAAGCTCCATACATTTTTGCATGGTCTCTTTTTGCGGTTGGGTAACGTGGCTGCCGTCGCTGTTGGCACCATAGCCGACAAGCTCGGCATAGATTTTCGCACCGCGCGCACGAGCGTGTTCCAATTCTTCCAATACGAATATGCCTGCACCTTCGCCGATGACCAAGCCGTCTCGAGCGTTGTCGTAAGGG
>NZ_JBQCXF010000660.1:0-1490 GCF_051956635.1 Neisseria sp. P0022.S010
ATCTAGTAGTATTGTGTTTTAATTCGCACCATATCTTGTGTTTATGGTATTGCAATGAGCAGCTTGAAATTTACAGTTGAGCAAATTGTTTGGCAGGAAGTGCCGGGCGAAGTGTCGCTGGCATTTCTGTTTTCAGGCTGTCCGCTGCGTTGCAAAGGTTGCCACAGTGCCGATACATGGAAAGAGGGCATCGGCACAGAATTGACTGAGGATTATTTAAAAGGCCGTCTGAAACGCTATCGCGGGCTAATTAGCTGCGTGTTGTTTATGGGCGGGGAGTGGCAACCGAAAGCCTTGCAGGAAATGCTGGCTATTGTTACTCAGGAAGGTTTGAAAGCCTGCTTGTACACCGGTCTGGAGCGTGAGGAGCTGGAAGCAGTTTCAGACGGCATCCTGCCTTATCTGACGTATCTGAAAACCGGCCGCTGGCAGATGGAGCTGGGCGGCTTGGACAGCCCGACCACCAATCAGAAGTTTGTCGATTTGCGCACGGGCGAAGTGTTGAACCGATTGTTTATCAAAGACAAACCTGCACCTAAAGTTTTTCCAGTGGCTTCAATTTAGCCTGGTGCTGTATTGCACTGATTTAAATTGAATTTATTGTATTCGCTGACAGCGATGTTTCAGACGGCCTGACCGTCATTGCTTGATAAATCATTCAAACCTTACAGGAGAATTAACATGATTCGGCTGCATCCCGAGCAGTTAAACGGCAAACTGCAATTCATGCACGACTACATCAGTGCGCAAAACGCGGCGGACGGCTCGAAAATGGACGCCAACGCCAACGTTACCCAGAAAAACATCGCCACGATGGAAGCGGAAATCATGAAAGACTTTTTCGTGCAGATTAACCGCGCCCAAGTGTCGCGCAAAATCGCCGAAATTTTCGACCAATCCGTCGCCGACGAATACATCCGCCAGATTGAGGCGCATGAGATTTATGTGCACGACGAAACCAGCCTCAAGCCTTATTGTGTGTCGGTTACGCTGTATCCTTTCCTACTCGACGGCTTAAGCAAACTCGGCGGCGAATCAAAGGCGCCGCAACATCTGGCTTCGTTTTGCGGTTCATTTATCAACCTCGTGTTTGCCATCAGTGCGCAGTTTGCCGGCGCAGTGGCGACGGTGGAATTTCTGACCTATTTCGACTACTTCGCCCGCAAAGACTACGGTGATAATTATTTGGAAACCCACGGCAAAGAAATCGCCAATCATATGCAGCAGGTGGTGTACAGCATCAACCAGCCTGCCGCTGCGCGCGGTTATCAGAGCGTGTTTTGGAATATTTCCGTTTACGATCAATACTATTTCGACGCGATGTTCGGCGATTTCGTCTTCCCCGATTTCAGCAAACCGGTTTGGGCGAGCGTGGCGAAGCTGCAAAACTTCTTCCTCAAATGGTTCAATCAGGAACGCACCAAAGCCGTTTTGACCTTCCCTGTCGTGACCGCTGCGATGCTGACCGACGGCGGCAAATGCAAAGACAC
>NZ_JBQCXF010000661.1:0-1488 GCF_051956635.1 Neisseria sp. P0022.S010
AAATAGTTTTGATAATAAAAAAGAACTTGTATAACAAGGTGTTAAAATTTTTTTATTCTGGTTTTTTCCGGCCAATCAGGATGAGGAATACGCCGATAACGGCCAAAATGCTGATGAGCCATGTTGAGCCGCCTGCTTTCATATAAGGCGTTTCTCCGATATAGCCTTTGACGTGGCCTTCGAGGACGGTTTCTGTATCCGGTTGAGCTTCGGCAACAATCGTACCTTTAGGGGAAATAATGGCGGTTGCGCCGGTATTGGTGGCGCGAACCATGTAGCGGCCCAGTTCCATTGCACGCGCTTGGGATTGTTGAAGCTGCTGATACATGGCATTGGATTTGCCGTACCACGCCATATTGCTGATGTTGGCAAGCAGGGTAGAGCGTTTCGCCGTTGCGATGAGTTCATCGCCGAAGCCGTCCTCATAGCAGATATTGAAGGCAACTTTTTGATCTTTCATCACCAAAGGCGCTTGGTTGTCGCCGCCTTTTTGAAAGTCGGCCAAAGGCATATCCATCATTTTATAGAGACGCTCGGTAATGGCAGGCAAGGGCTTGTATTCGCCAAATGGAACGAGGTGGTTCTTGGCGTAGTAGGGGATAACATCGGAAGTGCTGTTGTGATAGTCGCTCAAATTGATGACTGCATTTTCGTAGCCGTTGCCGTCGGGCGTATATTGGCTGATGCCGATGGCCAACGCGCTGCCGTTGCTTTGCGCTTGCTCGGCGAATTGTTCCAAGATGCCTTCGGGCAGGTCTTGGCGCATCAGCGGCAGAGCGGTCTCGGGCAGGATGACGATGTCGGCACTGGTCTTGCTGATTTGTTCGTAGTATTTCTGAATGGTCGGAATGATTTGTTCTTCCTTCCATTTCAGATTTTGCTCGATGTTGCCTTGAATCAGGGCAACCGTGCTGGTGCTGCCGTCGGGGCGGGTGTATTCGGTTTGTTGGGAAATGTAGCCGACGGAGCAAAGCGCAACGATAAGGAATAAGGGCAGCAGGCGGTGTTTCAGACGGCCGTGGTTGTCAATCAGCAACACCAGCCATGCGCTAAGGAAAGCGGTTGCCAGCGTGACCATATGAATGCCGCCCAAAGGCGCGAAACCTGCCAACGGGCTGTCTTTGATGATTTGGGAATAGCCGATTGCGCCCCAGCCGAATCCGGTCAGGAAACGTTCGCGGGCAAATTCTGCCAGCGTCCATAAAATCGGCAGCAGGAGGCCGGTTTTGGCCCAGCGCGACAGGTTGCATTTTCTCCACACCCAAAAACAGATGGCCGGATAAAGCGCGAGAAACGCAGGCAGCAGGAAGGTGAGGGGGATGGCGTATGAATCCGGCAAACCCGAAACATCATGCAAGGCAGTGTGTATCCAATAAAACTGCGCCGTATAACCGATTAATCCGAACAGATAGGCAGTCATGACGGCAAAGCGCGGACGCAATTCAATCAGGCGTATCAGCGCGCCAAACAACAGCGGCATCAGCCAGA
>NZ_JBQCXF010000662.1:0-1485 GCF_051956635.1 Neisseria sp. P0022.S010
ACCTTTGCCTTCATCACCCCATTGGGCACCGATTACGACAACATTTTTAGCCATAGCCATCTAACCTTATTTCAGATACAAAATTTCAAAATAAAACTCAATCGTTCAAAGCGATTACTTTCCAAACACCATCTACCTGTTTCAGACGGCCTGTAACCTCTTCCGAACCGTTATAGCCGATACCGTAATCGATAACGACACATTGTCCTTGTTCACGCAAAGCATCTACCGCTTCTTGAGCCGCAGGCATATCTTTTACATCGACAGCCACCACGGATTCCCGTCCGATAGCAGGAAGTCGGCCGATAAAGCTGCGCAAATCAAAACTGAATCCGGCCGCAGGACGCGCGCGTCCGAAGTATCCGCCCAATCCGTCATAACGGCCGCCGCGTGCCACGGCATCATGACGGTTTGAACCATAAGCCGCGTAAAGCAAACCGGTATGGTAATTGTCAACGCGCAATTCCGATAAATCGATATGCACTTTTTGATTTGGGAACGCATCGCATACTGCCTGCAATTCATCCAAAGCCGCACTGACTGCGGACAATTCCGGTAATTTCTCACGGGCCAAAGTCAGCACTTCACGACCGCCGTACAGTCGGGGCAACAGTGAAAACGCTTTTGCCCACATACCATCGAGTTTCCACTCTTTGACCAACTGGCTGACGGCCTCAGCATCTTTGTCCTGCATCGATGAAAGCAGGATTGCCGATTGCTGCTCATTCAAATGCGCGGCATTTGCCAAAGCACGGAATACGCCGATATGGCCCAATGAAAGCAAGACCTCGCCCATATCGGCGATTTTCATGCTTTTCAGCATCAAATCAATCAATTCAATATCCGCTTCAATGCCTTCCAAGCCGTACATTTCCGCACCGGCCTGCAAAGGCTCGCGCATATTGAGCAATCCGTCAGGCCGCGCATGAAGCACCGAACCGGCATAGCATAAACGGTTGATGCCTTGGTTGGCGGAAAGCAAGTGGGCATCAATACGCGCCACCTGCGGTGTAATATCCGCGCGGATACCGAGCTGACGGCCGCTGAGCTGATCGACGACCAAAATGGTTTTCAAAGACAAACCGGCATCGATATGCGTCAATAAGGAATGGCTGTATTCCATCAATGGCGGTTGCACCAATTCATAACCATGCACGCGAAACAAAGCCAACAGCCGCTCACGGGCGCTTTCCAGTTGTCGGGCATTGGTCGGTAACACGTCGGCAACGTGTTCAGGAAGCTGCCAAGACTTCATGAGAATCTACCTCTGTTTTTTTGTAAACATAAAGGGCTGCTTAAATTTAAAACCAAATCAGCCTGACGACTGAAATTTTCCTGAATGCATCAATAGCAAATCTGATGCGGCTTCAACAAAACTGATTTTAAATTTAAACAGCCCCTGAGTAACGGCTTCAAACCGTCGAGTTATTAAAATCAGACTTTACCATATTAAAACGAATTTTGCACCCTGTTTACAGAGAACGT
>NZ_JBQCXF010000663.1:0-1481 GCF_051956635.1 Neisseria sp. P0022.S010
TTCAAAGAAACCGACAGGACAATGTCTAAAACATCATCTTGTCTGTCTTTCAAACAGTGTGAGGCCTAATGCACTCACACTTATCGGTAATCTGTTTTTTAAAGAGCGAATCGAATTATACAGTACATTTAGCAAATGTCAACTAAAATTATCGAAAATTTCAACCAACTGTGTTATACTGTCTGCTTCGTTTTCTTCACCGCGTCAGCAGCGAAGAACCGAACTATACGCCTCCCAACAAAACCAGTCAACACCTTTCGCAAAATTATTTCTAGAAATTTAACCACTTCCCTGTTTTAACAGGGTTTTTATTTTATAAAAAACTCAATCAAACTTTCTACACAATCCATACATACAAAAAAATACAAACAAAGGCCGTCTGAAATGCTCTTTCAGACGGCCTTTGTTTATGGTTTCTATTTATCCAATACGTTGAAGGACAATTTCTAGGACAAATTTACTGCCCACATAGGCAAAAATCAGACTAACAAATCCGACAATAGTCCAAACGGCAGCTTTTTTGCCGCGCCATGCGGTCATGCTGTGTTTCAGCAATAATGCACCATAAATCAGCCACGACATAATACTGAAGATGGTTTTATGCGTGAAGGTCATCGGCTTGCCGAAAATGGTTTCTGCAAAAAACGTGCCGCTGATAACGGAATAGGTCAATAAAACGAAGCCTGCCCACATACCTTGGAACATGAGTTTTTCCAAACTCAATAATGGCGGCAAGAAGCTGACCAATGCGGAAAAACGGCGTTTGTGCAGATTGCGGTCGAGCAAAAGGATCAGGATGGCAAATAAGGTAACGATGCCAAACAATCCGTATGCGAGCAATGATGATGCGATGTGCGACAGCGGCAATAAGTCTACGATTTGGCGGCCTGAAAAATCACCCGGGAAAAGGAAACCCAATAATAAGGTCAATGCAGCACAGGGATACAATAAGAGCTGTACACCGCGCAGACAATAAAAGAAGCTGCCCAAGCAGTACATCATCAGCATCAGCCAGACTATCAGACTGAGTGAATAACCAAAACCGGTAATCAATACCCTATCTTGCAATACCGGGAACATCAATGCTGCTCCATGTACCAATAATGCGCCACTCAAAATCAGCAGCTCGGTTTTCAGCGGGTAAGACTTATTATTGTGCTTTTTATGTTGCAACCAGGAAAATGCGCCCAATCCGGCATACACCAGCATAAGGCAGATTAAGACAATCGGCATAAATATCTTTCTCAATAGATGTGTGAACACTTGACGGACAGCCGGCAGGGTTTCAGACGGCCTTGGTGTGCGTGTTTGTGTTCTTGAAGCATAACTTCGGACTATCGTGTAAAATAATCCGAATTTTATTTTAACAAAGAATGCCCTGTATTGGGCAGCTATTCTCATTATCAAGGATAAGTATGTTAGACAACCTGACCAACCGCTTCAGCAAGGTACTTAAAAATATTCGCGGCCAATCAACGCTG
>NZ_JBQCXF010000664.1:0-1479 GCF_051956635.1 Neisseria sp. P0022.S010
AAGACGGAGTGTTTCTATAACGCAGGAGAATTGACGGTGGACGAATTGATGAAGCAGATAGATGACTATATGGATTACTACAACCGGGAGCGTTGCAGTCTGAAATTAAAAAAGCTGAGTCCTGTCGTATACAGAACCCAGCTTGCACAGAGCGCCTGAAAAGGCTTTTATGAGTGTCCAAGATTTGGGGACCAGTTCAAAACTCAAACAGTCTTTCAGACGGCCTTCACTATATGGCATCAATTAGGAACAAAAGCTGTCGGCTGATTTGGATATTGGGTTTTAAAAATCAGGCCAACCATTCAGTCAACGCCGCTTCAAAACGTTTCGAGCCTTCGGCCATGTCTTCATCGTTCAGCAGCAGGCTGGGGGCGAAGCGCACTACATTGGTGCCGGCAACCAGTACCATCAGGCCGTGTTTCAAAGCGGCGGCGGTGATTTCTGAAGCCTTGCCTTCGTATTTGTCCGCCAACACGCAGCCGAGCAGCAAGCCCATGCCGCGGACTTCTTTAAATACGCCGGTCTTTTCGCCTATTTCACGCAAGGCCGTCTGAAGTTTTTGGCCTTGTTGTTCAACGTGCGCCAATGTTTCGGGCGCATTGATGATGTCAAATGCACGACTGCCGACGGCACACGCCATCGGATTACCGCCAAAGGTCGAGCCATGCGTTCCGGGGCCGAAGGTTGGGGCGATTTTTTCGGTAGTCAGAATTGCGCCAATCGGGAAGCCGCCGCCCAAGGCTTTGGCGGAGCTGAGAATATCGGGTGTTACGCCGTAATGCTCGTAGGCAAACAGTTTGCCCGTATGGCCCATGCCGGTTTGCACTTCGTCCAAAATCAGCAATGCGCCGTATTTGTCGCACAAACGGCGTGCGGCTTGAAGATATTCTTGGGTGGCAGGCAGGATGCCGCTTTCGCCTTGAATCGGCTCGATAATCACGGCGCAGGTTTTATCGCTGATGGCTGCTTCCAATGCGGTAACATCATTGAAGGGGACGTGGGTAATGCCGGCCGGCAACGGTGCGTAGTCTTTGCTGTATTTGGGCTGGCCGCCGACGGATACGGTAAACAGGGTGCGGCCGTGGAAGCTGTTGAGGCAGGAGATGATTTCGGTTTTGTGTTCGCCAAAATGATCGCGGCCGTATTTGCGCGCCAGTTTCAGCGCGGCTTCATTGGCTTCTGCGCCGGAATTGCAGAAAAATACTTTGTCGGCAAAGGTGTTTTCGACCAGTTTTTTGGCCAATTCTTGCGCCGGTTGGGTGGTGTAGATATTAGAAATGTGCCAGAGTTTTTGCGACTGCTCGGTCAAGGTAGCGACCAAATCGGGATGGCAATGGCCTAGCGCATTCACAGCAATACCGCCTGACAGGTCAATGTATTCTCGTCCTTCGGTATCCCAAACCCGGCTGCCGAGCGCGCGTTCCGGAATCATGGGGGCGAATGAGAAATTGGGCGTCAGGTAGTTTTGCATGTTCTTTT
>NZ_JBQCXF010000665.1:0-1475 GCF_051956635.1 Neisseria sp. P0022.S010
GTACTTGCTCTCCGCGAGGGCTGGTATCGGGGGCAACCACAATCACTTGATGTTCAGCCGCATAACGCTGGAAGCCTGATTTGGTAATGAAATTTTGTTCAGTGCAAGTTAAGCCGGAAAGCCAATAAATCACACCAAGCGGTCGCTTCTCCTGATTATCCGGCAAATAGACGGCAAATTTCATTTCGCATTGCAGCGTTTGGGCATGATGCGTCCAAACTTGTTGCGAACCGCCGAAAATTTGATGTTGTTCAATCAGTTTCATCTCGGGCCTTAGTAATGAATAACAGCGCGGATCGATTTACCTTCGTGCATCAACTCAAAGGCTTCATTGATTTGATCGAGTGTCAGTGTATGGGTTACAAACGGTTCTAACTCGATGTCGCCTTTCATTGAATCTTCGACCATTTTCGGAAGTTCGGAGCGGCCTTTCACGCCACCAAAAGCCGAGCCTTTCCAAACACGACCTGTTACCAACTGGAACGGACGAGTTGAAATTTCTTGTCCTACACCTGCTACGCCGATGATAATGGATTGTCCCCAACCACGGTGTGCACTTTCTAATGCCTGACGCATTACGTTTACGTTGCCGATACATTCAAAGGTATGGTCAATACCCCATTTATTGATGTCTAACAACACGTCTTTGATCGGTTTATCGTAATCGTTCGGGTTCAAACAGTCAGTTGCACCAAAATGTTTTGCCAACTCGAATTTTGCGGGATTGGTATCAATGGCGATAATGCGGCCCGCTTTGGCTTGACGCGCACCTTGCACCACAGCCAAACCAATCGCCCCCAAACCAAACACGGCAACAGAGTCGCCTTCTTGCACTTTTGCCGTGTTATGTACCGCACCAATACCTGTGGTAACACCGCAGCCGAGCAAACATACTTGTTCGTGGTTGGCTTCCGGGTTGATTTTCGCCAGTGAAACTTCGGCAACAACAGAATATTCACTGAAAGTCGAACAGCCCATATAGTGATAGATCGGCTGACCTTGATAAGAAAAACGCGTCGTGCTGTCCGGCATTAAGCCTTTACCTTGTGTGTCACGCACTGAGACGCATAAGTTGGTTTTACCTGAACGACAAAATTCACATTCGCCACATTCAGCGGTGTAAAGAGGAATGACGTGATCACCCGGTTTTACGCTGGAAACACCCTCACCCACAGCAACGACCACACCCGCACCTTCGTGCCCAAGCACCACAGGGAATACGCCCTCAGGATCGCTTCCTGATAATGTAAATGCATCAGTATGGCACACGCCCGTATGGGTATTGCGGATTAACACTTCGCCTTTGTGTGGCATTTCTACATCGATTTCCACAATTTGTAAGGGTTGATTTGGTGCAAATGCTACCGCCGCACGAGATTTGATGGTTGAATTGGTTTGTTTATTTTCCATTATTTTTTCCTTTTAATTCATTAATTAAAGTTATCTAGCCTAAGAAAGAGAACAACAGCTTATAC
>NZ_JBQCXF010000666.1:0-1475 GCF_051956635.1 Neisseria sp. P0022.S010
TTTGTAAATAAAGGCCGTCTGAAATACATATCGGTTTCAGACGGCCTTTCTTCTTGATAGACACTTCTAAACTATTTACTCAACAGCATTTCCTGCATCAGCTTCATGCCCCATTGCCAGCCGCCGAGTGCGCCGTTTAACTGGCCGGAATGCGGCGATTGAAGCAGACGAGCATGCCAGCGATCGGCCTGTTCTTGCGCCCAATCGCGTGGCGTGCCGTTTGTTTCGGAGATAACCAGCGCTGTACGGCAAGGGCAGCGGACACGTTGGAACGTATGGATTTCGTCTTCGGGAAAAGCTTCTGGACGCGGCGAGACCAAAATAATATTGGTCAGGCGTTTTTGCGTCAGGATGTCGGCTTGATACAACCACGCCAAAAATGCAGATACGCCGGCACCATGAGCCACGACGGCAATATTTCTGCTGACGATATGGTCGAAGGCCGTCTGAATGGCGTGTTGCCATTCGGAAATGGTTTGACGGCCATCAGCTTCGGCAGTGTGGACAATCGGATAGCTAACCGTCCAACGGTCTATCCACATTTCCGCTTCATCCGCATCGCGTATCAGAAACAGTGCCATTTCTTCGAGTTCGAAGCTCTGCATTTCAGACGGCCTATTTGAGCAAGTCGTTGAGTGTAAATGCAATCAGCAATGCGGCAGGCACGCTGAGGATGGCACAAGTCGCCAGACAAAGTACGATGTTGGCAATCAGTCGCCAACCCTTCCAAGCAAAGCATTTGGCAGCAATCAGCAGGCAAGGCAGGGAAAACAGCAGCCATACCAACGCCCAAGTCGGATTTGCCTTGGTCGGTGTAACCAAGCCGGACATCCGCGCCAGCATAAACACCGCCCACACCAGCATAGGCAGCACAAATGCTGCCACGACCCACGCCGCGCCTACGCCGGTTTTGCCGTTTACATTCCAGTCATATTTACCCAAAACCTTATTCGGCAACATAGTCATACTCCACAACTAAAGGGGCGTGATCCGAGAATTTTTCGTCTTTATAAACATGTGCGGAAACGGCTTTGGCGGCCAACTCCGGCGTCACCATTTGATAATCGATACGCCACCCGACATCTTTCGCATACGCTTGTCCGCGGTTGCTCCACCAGGTATAGCCCGGCACATCGGGATAAAGTGTGCGCCACATATCCGTCCAGCCGAGCGTATGGATGACTTTGCCTATCCATTCGCGCTCTTCCGGCAGGAAGCCTGAGTTTTTCTGGTTGCCTTTCCAGTTTTTCAGGTCGATGTTTTGGTGGGCAATGTTCCAGTCTCCGCAGACGACGATGTCGCGTCCTTCGTTTTTCATGGCTTCGAGCATGGGATAGAACGCGTCCAGAAAGCGGTATTTCACTTGTTGGCGCTCTTCCGCGCTGCTGCCGCTGGGCAGATACAGCGAAATTACCGACAACTTGCCGAAATCGCAACGGACAAAACGGCCTTCCCTGTCAAATTCTTCAATGCCC
>NZ_JBQCXF010000667.1:0-1474 GCF_051956635.1 Neisseria sp. P0022.S010
AACACGATTGCCAAGCCGAGGCGGAAGGCGTGGATATGGCGGCGATAGCGGTAGCGTTCGTAGGCGTTGAGCCAGCGTTCGGAAAAATGGAGGCGTTCGGATTGGGCAGGCATGTTGTAAGACGTATGGGTATGTGGGGATGTAAATTATAACTGATTGGTAAAGCAGATGAAATTTGAACTGTTCCCCAATGGTTTGAACTATTGCAGAATTTCTCTATCGCAAGCGGATATAATGGCGGCTTTGAATCAGACAGGCGGTGAAGAAATGGCGACGGTTTTAAGCGCAGGCGTGGACGAAGCGGGACGCGGCCCTTTGGTCGGCAGCGTATTTGCAGCGGCAGTGATTTTGCCGGAACATTTTGACCTGCCGGGTTTGACCGACTCAAAAAAACTGAGCGAAAAAAAGCGCGATATGTTGGCGCAGATGATTAAGGAACAGGCGGTTGCGTGGAGCATTGCCTTTGCCGACCCCGACGAAATCCTGCAACTGAACATCCTGCACGCAACCATGGCCGCGATGAAGCGCGCAGTCGAGGGGCTGTCGGTTGTGCCCGATAAAGTGTGGATAGACGGCAACCGCGTGCCGAAAGATTTGAATATCCCTGCCGAACCCGTGGTCAAAGGCGACAGCAAAATCATCGAAATCTCTGCCGCTTCTGTTTTGGCCAAAACCGCGCGTGATGCGGAAATGTATGAATTGGCGAAACGCTATCCGCAATACGGGTTTGACCGCCACAAAGGCTACGGCACGGCGCAACATTTGGCCGCGTTGAAACAATACGGCGTATTGCCGGAACACCGCCGCGATTTCGCACCGGTCAAAACCTTATTGGCACAAGGCAATCTGTTTGAAGAATGAAAGCATAGCAAAAGGCCGTCTGAAAGATTTCAGACGGCCTTATTTTTGGAAAAGTATTATTTCAACGCAGCCAAACACTCTTTAATCAACTCAGGGCCGCGATAAATCAAACCGCTGTACACCTGCACCGCACTGGCGCCCAAGCGGATTTTTTCTGCCGCGTCCGCGCCGTTCATAATGCCGCCGACGCCGATAATCGGCAGTTTGCCGTCAATACGTTCTGCCAAAAGTTTCAACACCTGATTGCTTTTCTCACGTACGGGCAAGCCGCTCAAGCCGCCTTGTTCGCCTGCGAGCGGATGGCTGCCCAAGCTTGATTTGTCGACGGTTGTGTTGGTGGCGATGATGCCGTCCATTTCTACGGATTTGACCACATGGGCGATGTCGTCGATTTGCGCTTCGTCCAAATCCGGCGCGATTTTGACCGCCAGCGGCACATATTTACCATGCGCGGCTGCCAGTTGCGCCTGTTTGTTTTTCAAGGCTTCCAACAATGCGCTCAATTCGTCGCCGCCTTGCAAAGCGCGCAGGTTTTTCGTATTGGGGGAGGAAATATTGACCGTGATGTAGCTCGCGTGGGGGTAGGCTTTTTCCAAGCAAATCAGATAATCGT
>NZ_JBQCXF010000668.1:0-1473 GCF_051956635.1 Neisseria sp. P0022.S010
CATCAATCGCTTCCTGCAAACTGCTGACGCCGTATATTTTCAGGTTTGGAAACTCTTTGGCACTGCGCGGCATATTGGCTTTGGGGACGATGGCGCGTTTGAAGCCGAGTTTTTCCGCTTCTTTGAGCCGTTCTTGTCCGCGTGCAACAGGGCGGACTTCACCACTTAAGCCGATTTCGCCGAAAACCACGGTTTTTTCGGGCATGGGGCGGTTGCGGAAGCTGGAAAGCATGGCGAGGATGACAGCGAGGTCGGCGGCAGGTTCGCCGATTTTGACGCCGCCGACGGCATTGAGGAATACGTCTTGGTCGAAGCAGGCAATGCCGCCGTGGCGGTTGAGGACGGCGAGCAGCATGGAGAGGCGGTTTTGTTCGAGGCCGACAGTGAGGCGTTTGGGGGTAAAGCCGTGTGCGTCATCGACCAGCGCCTGAATTTCGACCAAAAGCGGGCGGCTGCCTTCCTGTGTGACCAAAACGCACGAACCGGGCGTGTCGTCGCGGTAGCTGGCGAGGAAAATGGCGGACGGGTTGGACACGCCTTTCAAACCGTTTTCGGTCATGGCGAACACGCCCAATTCGTTTGCCGCGCCGAAACGGTTTTTGATGGCACGTATCATGCGGTAGTTGGAATGTTGGTCGCCCTCGAAATACAGCACGGTATCGACCATGTGCTCCAATACGCGCGGGCCGGCAATCGCGCCGTCTTTGGTAACGTGTCCGACCAGTATCATGGCGATGCCCATTTGTTTCGCCATACGGGTCAGTTGGGCGGCACATTCGCGTACCTGCGACACGGAGCCGGGGGCGGAAGTGATTTGGTCGGAATACATGGTTTGGATGGAGTCGATAACGACGACTTCGGGCTGATGCTGTTTCAACGCCGCTTGAATCGCTTCCATGCGGATTTCGGCAAGCAGGTTCACGCCTTCGGTGGGCAGTTCCAAACGCTGCGCGCGCAGGGCGACCTGTTGGGCGGATTCCTCGCCGGAAACGTACAGCACTTTGCGGCTTTGTGCCATTTTGGCGATGGTTTGCAACAGCAGCGTGGATTTGCCGATGCCGGGGTCGCCGCCAAGCAGGATGACCGCGCCGTCGACCAAACCGCCGCCCAATACGCGGTCAAGCTCGCCCATGCCGGTTGGATTGCGCGGCACTTCGGTAGCGGTCACGGCGGAGAGGGATTGGACGGTCGAAGTGTCCGCCGCCCAAGATTGGAAACGGGCGTTTTTCGGCTCGGGCGCGGCAAGGCTTTCCTGAAGCGTGTTCCACTCGCCGCAATGCGGGCATTTGCCTTGCCATTTCGGGGAAGTGCCGCCGCATTCGGAACATTGGTAGATGGTTTTGGGGGCTTTTGTCATGATGTTTTCCCTGTGGAATATTTGATGTGTGAAAAGGTCGTCTGAAAACAATCATATCGTTTTCAGACGACCTTTTTTATTGAGAAATAACAGGTTTATTTTTTGCTGTCTTTATC
>NZ_JBQCXF010000669.1:0-1470 GCF_051956635.1 Neisseria sp. P0022.S010
GTGAAATAGGTCGTCTGAAAATACAGATTGGTACGGTTCGCTCCCATATTTGGGGATAAATTCCAGCCTGTTTTTAAAATTAATATGTAATTATTTAAAAAAATGGTGATTATGATGAGTACGTCCCTGTTTTGTGGATAACCTGATTACTGGTTTTATAATCAAATTGTTGTCTTCATTTAAAGGCTGCGTTCAAGTTCTGTTTTTTGTGAGAACAAAGTCGGATAATCTGTAATCGTTTGAATTTTTCTGTGGATAAAATCAGATTTGTTCACTTCGATTGCACGTCATTTTGTGGATAATTTTATCGGTACAAAAGGTCGTCTGAAAAATCTATGGTTCTGAAACGCCTATATTAGCAAATACTATTAAAAATAATGGATTATTTTTTCCTTTTTATCGTATTATCCAAACATCAAACCTGATTACTAAGGAGGCGGTTTATGCTGCAACGAACTTTAGCAAAATCCATCAGCGTAACCGGCGTCGGATTGCATTCGGGCGAACGGGTCGCGCTGACCCTGCACCCCGCGCCTGAAAACAGCGGGATTTCTTTCCGCCGTACCGATTTGGACGGCGAAATGGGCGAAACCATCAAACTTACGCCCTACCTCATCAACGATACGCGCCTCTCGTCCACCATCGTTACCGACAAAGGCGTGCGCGTCGGCACCATCGAGCACATCATGTCCGCGCTGTCTGCCTACGGCATCGACAATGCGCTGATTGAGTTGAACGCGCCCGAAATCCCGATTATGGATGGCTCCAGCCTGCCGTTTATCTATCTTTTGCAAGATGCGGGCGTTGTCGATCAAAAGGCGCAAAAGCGGTTTTTGAAAATCCTCAAGCCTGTCGAAGTCAAGGAAGCGGGCAAATGGGTGCGCTTTACGCCGTATGACGGCTTTAAAGTTAATTTAACCATCGAATTTGACCATCCCGTATTCAACCGCAGCGCACCTACTTTTGAGATTGATTTTGCAGGAAAATCCTATATCGATGAGATTGCCCGCGCCCGTACCTTCGGCTTTATGCACGAAGTGGAAATGATGCGTGCCCACAATCTCGGACTGGGCGGCAATTTGAACAACGCCATCGTGATTGACGACATGGATGTTTTGAATCCGGAAGGTTTGCGCTATCCCGATGAATTTGTCCGCCACAAAATCCTTGATGCGATTGGCGATTTATACATTGTCGGCCATCCAATTATCGGCGCATTTGAAGGTTACAAATCAGGCCATGCCATCAATAATGCGCTGTTGCGTGCCGTTTTGGCAGATGAAAGCGCTTACGAATGGGTTGAGTTTGCCGATGACGAAGACTTGCCCACCGCTTTTCACGAGCTGCCGGCAGCCTGATAGAAAATAGATAAAGCGTTCAATAAAAAGGCCGTCTGAACCTTTCAGACGGCCTAAATCATGTCGTTTTCCACAAATAATTATCCACATATTCATCCATTTTATCTTATTG
>NZ_JBQCXF010000670.1:0-1470 GCF_051956635.1 Neisseria sp. P0022.S010
TCTTGCGGCAGCGTCAATTTCAAATTGCGCGTATCGCCCTGCACCAAGCGCGGCCGGATACCCAGTTTTTCAACCGCTGATGCTTCATCCGTAATCTCACTTAAATCATCAACCGATAAAGCACGATGTAACAAGGCCGTCTGAAAAAGCTGCGGCGTTTGTGCTTGCCATAATCCTACGCGCGCAACGGTTTCATCAATATGATGATTGCCGTCTACCCGCTTGAGCGTATCGGCCACCGGTATGGCCAAAATACCACCTTCATCATTCTCACCCGCCTCATCAAGCAAACGCGTTAACGCTTCAGCAGGCAGGCAACAGCGCGCGGCATCATGAACCAAAATATTGTCTTGCGCCTCGGCCAAACCTTGCTCCAATAAAACGGACACACCATTGCGTACCGTTTCGGCACGACTTGCGCCGCCTACTCGAAAGACGCGTACTTTCTCAGACAGGGCCGTCTGAAAAACCGAATCTTCCGGCGAAAGAATAACGGCAATTAAATCTATGCGGGAGTGTTGCTCAAAGATTTCTATGGTATGTTGCAATACAGTTTTACCATTGATTTCAACATATTGTTTTGGTTTGCCTGCGCCAAATCGCGCTCCCACACCGGCAGCAGGAATCAAAGCGATATTGCGGCGCATCATGCTGACGCTCCGGCATTAGCCTCATCAGGCCTTTCAGCCTTACGCCATATACACGCTTCGCCTAAATCGTCCAAATATTTTTCATGTGCGGCCAGCTCGTCCGCATTGGCTTTGATAACTTTCAACTGCGATGTACGTTTGGTTTCGGCAATAACGGTTTGTTTGACTTCGCCCTCTTCTTCCGCCTCGCCGCCCATCAAGTCGAACTGCTGACGTGTCATGGCAAGATAGACTTCACCCAAAAGTTCGCAGTCGATTAATGCTCCGTGCAAGACACGTTTGCTGCGGTCAACGGAAAAGCGGTTACACAACGCATCCAAACTCGCCTTTTGCCCTGGAAACATTTCACGCGCCATGGCCAGCGTGTCAGTCACTTTGCAACCAAGCTCTTCAATAGAAGGCAAACCCATGCGGCGGAATTCCATATTCAGAAAGCCGACGTCAAACTTGGCATTATGGATAATCAGCTCTGCGCCACGTATAAAGTCGGCAATCTGTTTACCCACTTGGGCAAACGGCGGCGCATTCTTTGCTTCCAATACTTCAATCGTCAAACCATGCACCTTCGCCGCTTCCTCCGGCATATCGCGTTCGGGGTGGACATATAAATGAAGGTTGGAGTCGGTCATTTGGCGGTTGATCATTTCCAAGCCGGCAAATTCGACCAGACGGTCGCCGTTTTCAGGATAAAGACCCGTGGTTTCCGTATCGAGGATAATCTGACGTTGGCTCATGGTTGGTGGTTTCTGCAATTATCAAAACGTCCTGAATCATACTGAAGGCCGTCTGAAATGTATAGTCAGCAAAACTTTAGCTGCTT
>NZ_JBQCXF010000671.1:0-1461 GCF_051956635.1 Neisseria sp. P0022.S010
CCATTACACACAATTCAATTCCATCTCATCATGAACACCACCGACCTGCGCCGCCACAACCTGCGGCAATGGATAACACAACACCACAACGGCCAGCAGACCAAGTTTGCCCAAGCCATCGCCATCAACCAAGGCGAGCTGTCCGCACTGCTGAAAAACAAATCTTTCGGCGAGAAAAAAGCCCGAAAAATCGAGCAGGCAGCCAATATGCCTGACATGTGGCTGGATCAAGACCACCAAGACCGCCACACCCCCACCATCAGCCAAGAAAGAAATACCATGTACCACATCTCCACCATCCCCGAAATCCTAGCAGACATCAAAGCCGGCAAAATGGTCATCATCACCGATGCCGAAGACCGCGAAAACGAAGGCGACTTGCTGATGGCCGCCCAATTCGTTACCCCAGAAGCCATCAACTTCATGATCAAAAACGCACGCGGCTTGGTCTGCCTGCCGATGGACGGCGAAATGGTCGAAAAACTCGGCCTGCCCATGATGACCCAGAAAAACGGCGCACAATACGGCACTAACTTTACCGTCTCCATCGAAGCCGCCCACGGCATTACCACCGGCATTTCCGCCGCCGACCGCGCCCTGACCATTCAAACCGCCGTTTCCCCATCCGCCAAACCAGAAGACATCGTCCAACCCGGCCACATCTTCCCACTGCGCGCCCAAAAAGGCGGCGTACTCGTCCGCGCCGGACACACAGAAGCCGGCGTTGACCTGGCACAAATGAACGGTCTGATTCCCGCCGCCGTCATCTGCGAAATCATCAACGACGACGGCACCATGGCGCGTATGCCCGAACTGATGAAGTTCTCCGAAGAACACAACCTCAAAATCGGCACCATTACCGACCTCATCGAATACCGCAGCCGCACCGAAAGCCTGCTCGAAGACATGGGTAACTCACCCGTACAAACCCCGTGGGGCGAGTTCCAACAACACGTTTACGTCGACAAACTCTCCGGCGAAACCCACCTCGCCCTCGTCAAAGGCACACCAACCGCCGACGAAGAAACCCTTGTCCGCGTCCACGAACCCTTCAGCGTAATGGACTTCATCCAAGCCAACCCGCGCCATTCATGGTCATTGCCCAAAGCCCTTGAGCGCATCCAACAAGCCGAAAGCGGCGTAGTCATCCTCCTACACCGTACCGAAGACGGCGCTACTCTACTCGACCGCACCCTGCCCAAAGGCGCAAACCAAGCCTACAAATGGGACAGCAAAAGCTACGGCATAGGCGCACAAATCCTCGCCGGCCTCAACGTCAAAAAACTGCGCGTCCTCGGCCAGCCGTCATCCTTCACCGGCCTCACCGGCTTCGGCCTCGAAGTCGTCGGCTTTGAAGAAGCTGAAAAATAATCTTGCTTGATTGATTCTCAAAGCAAATAAAACAAAAGGCCGTCTGAAAGTTTTCAGACGGCCTTTTCATATCTCTATTTATCTGAATAT
>NZ_JBQCXF010000672.1:0-1459 GCF_051956635.1 Neisseria sp. P0022.S010
GTTCGTCGCGGTTGAACTGCATAAATACGCAGTTCCAAATTTCAATCCAGCGGTCGCCGTCTTCTTCAGGGCTGCCCGGAATGCCGCCCCAGATTTCTTCGCCGTGGTCGTAGAAAATTTCGGAGCACGGACCGCAAGGGCCGGTGTCGCCCATCTGCCAGAAGTTGTCGGACGCGTATTTCGCGCCTTTGTTGTCGCCGATCCGGACGATGCGCTCGGCAGGCATGCCGATTTCGTTCAACCAGATGTTGTAGGCTTCGTCGTCTTCTGCGTAAACGGTTGCCAAGAGTTTGTCTTTAGGGATATTCAACCATTCCGGGGAAGTCAGGAATTCCCAAGCGAAGTGGATCGCGTCGCGCTTGAAGTAGTCGCCGAAGGAGAAGTTGCCCATCATTTCGAAGAAGGTATGGTGGCGGGCAGTGTAGCCTACGTTTTCCAAGTCGTTGTGTTTGCCGCCTGCGCGTACGCATTTTTGCGCGGTAGTAGCGCGGTTGTATGGGCGTTTGTCAAAGCCGAGGAATACGTCTTTAAATTGGTTCATGCCTGCGTTGGTAAACAGCAGGGTCGGGTCGTCGTGTGGCACGAGCGAGGAAGAGCGGACGATGGTGTGGCCTTTAGATTCAAAAAATTTCAGGAATTTTTGGCGTAGTTCGGTGGTTTTCATAATGTCTCGATAAATTTTTTACAAGGATTTCAGACGGCCCGGACGGCGCGTTGCGATTAAAAACGAATGGGCGTTATCTTACCGCAAAACCATATTTCAAGCTATCGGCAGAAAGGTTTTAACGTCGTTTTCAGACGGCCTTAAGCGTGACAATATCTTTTAACAATGAAGCCTATCCGCTCGGGCTTGCCTGCTTTATAATGCCTCTCTATTTTCAACCGGATACGCAAGGAATGATAATGACCAAACATCTGCCCCTCATCGTACTGACTGCACTGGCACTGGCCGGCTGCGGCGGCTCGGACAAAACTTCTGCCGACAAGGCGGCTCAAACCGATAATCAAAAGGTATTGAGCATTTACAACTGGTCGGAATATGTCGATCCTGAGACGGTTGCCGCGTTTGAGAAGAAACACGGTATCACAGTAACTTACGATGTATATGACAGCGATGAAACGCTGGAGAGCAAGGTATTGACCGGCAAGTCGGGTTACGACATCGTGGGTCCTTCCAATGCGTTTGTCGGTAGGCAGATTAAGGCAGGTGCGTATCAGAAAATCGACAAATCCCTGATTCCCAACTATAAAAATTTGAATCCTCAGTTGATGAAGCTGATGGAAGGCGTCGATCCGGGGCATGAATATGCGGTGCCATTTTATTGGGGTACCAATACTTTCGCCATCAATACCGAGCGTGTGAAAAAGGCTTTGGGCACGGATCAGCTGCCGGACAATCAATGGGATTTGGTGTTTAACCCCGAATACACGTCCAAACTCAAGCAATGCGGCATCAGCT
>NZ_JBQCXF010000673.1:0-1457 GCF_051956635.1 Neisseria sp. P0022.S010
CTTGTAATATTTTTTCGTCAATTATAATTTCTCCAAAATCGATCTCCTTACGAGAAAGTTGACCATAAATATTAGAAAAATTTTTAACTGCTGTTTTCAAACTAAACATAATAATATACTCCTATCTTATGCATTTTTTAAGTTGTTGCAACATTGCTCGCCTATCAATTAACCTACCGCGCCCCAAATTGGTCCAGCGACCTCTATGCCCTTGATTAGAATGTAAATGTTCGTCAACTACTCCAGGATGGTTACTATTAGGCAAAAATACAATATTTCTTGGGTCACCTTTCCATTTTTGACCTAGACTGCCTAATTCAACAGAATTAATATGATGACCAGTATAACCTGCTCCAGACATAACAGAAGTCAAATTTTTATTTTTCGTGTTCAAAATCAAATCTCTTTCTGCTTGTGTCCAATTTCGAGTACCACCCCCTGCTTCAACTAAAGCTTTTTCCTCTCTCCAAGCTCTATCTATGGCTGTTCCACGTGCACCATTTTGAGCCGAAATAGTATCTCGGGGTTTGTAACGTATAAGGCGAACCAAACCCCATGGGTCAATCCAAGCCTGCGTATTCAGCGCAAACTGATATAAATTATCTCCACCAATTAATTTAATCGGGTCCTGATTCACAAACCGCCCCGCCTCAGGCTCGTAATACCGCATCAGGTTGTAATGCAAGCCGGTCTCTTCATCGAAGTACTGGTTTTGAAGTCGGAACGGCTGATGCGCGTTCCGATAGACCCGCTCATCCTTTTTCAGACGACCCCAAGCGGTGTATTCGCCGTACCACAACAGATTGCCGTGGATGTCGGTCATCTCGCGCGGTATGCCGATTTGGTCGGTATGGAAATAGCTGAGGTATTGTTTGCCGTCTTTGGCGTTGTCAAAGACTTGCGCCAGCGGTTCGTAGCTGTCTTGGTCGGTGTAGAGATAGGTGTAGCAGCCTTTGTAGGTGTACTCCTGCAATAGGCGGCTGCCGTCCCAGACGAAATGGGTGCGTTTCGGATCGGTACTCGTCCAGGCGAGTTTGTCTTGGCGTTCTTTGGAAAGGCGTCTGCCGAACGGGTCGTAGGCGTAGGTCCAAATCTCGGTGTTGCCGGCTGGCTTTTTGATTTCGGCGCGGACGAGCTGGTTTTCTAGGTCGTATTGGTAATATTGGTTTTCGCCATTGGGAAGCTGGCGGTAAATGAGGTTACCCAGTGCGTCGTAGGTGTATTCGATGCCGTTGTATTCTTTGAGGCGGTTGCCGCCGGTAAGGTTGTGGTTGGCAGGTGATTTCATACGACCTTGAGTTTTAGGGTCGTCTGAAATCGGGGCGGTCGCTTTGCCCTCTCCCCGGCCCTCTCCCACGGGAGAGGGAGTAGATGTCGGGATGTCGAGGATGTTGTGGGCGGGGTCGAAGGCGAAGGTTTCGCTGCGGCCGGTTTGGCTGTTGCGGGCTTCCTGAATG
>NZ_JBQCXF010000674.1:0-1454 GCF_051956635.1 Neisseria sp. P0022.S010
TGATTATCGTCGCCACCGTGTCCGCCATTTACGGTATCGGCGACCCGACCGAATATCAACAAATGGTGTTGTCCGTCAAAGAAGGCGACACCATCGAGCAGCGCGACATCATCGCCACGCTCGTTTCTATGCAGTACGAACGCGGCGACTTGGATTTCAAACGCGGCAGCTTCCGCGTGCGCGGCGACGTGATTGACGTGTACCCCGCCGAAAGCTCCGAAAACGCCTTGCGCATCAGCCTGTTTGATGACGAAATCGACCGCCTCGATATGTTCGACCCGCTTTCAGGCAGCCTTATTCAACGCGTCGGCCGCTACACCGTCTTCCCGTCCAGCCACTACGTTACCCCACGCGACACCGTCTTGCGCGCCTGCGAGTCCATTAAAGAAGAACTGCGTGAACGCATCGAGTTTTTCGCCCGCGAACAACGCCCCGTCGAACAACAACGCATCGAACAGCGCACCCGCTTCGACCTCGAAATGCTCTACGAAATGGGCTTCTGCAAAGGCATCGAAAACTACTCCCGCCACTTCTCCGGCAAAAAAGAAGGCGAACCGCCGCCCACGCTGATGGACTACCTGCCCGACAACGCCATCATGTTCATCGACGAAAGCCACGTTACCGTCACCCAAATCGGCGGCATGTACAAAGGCGACGCATCGCGCAAACAAAACCTCGTGGACTACGGCTTCCGCCTGCCTTCCGCCCGCGACAACCGTCCGCTCAAATTCCACGAATTTGAAAAAGTCATGCCGCAAACTGTCTTCGTCTCCGCCACCCCCGCCAAATACGAAGAAGAACACGCCGGACAAGTGGTCGAACAAGTCGTCCGCCCCACAGGGCTGGTCGACCCCCAAATCATCATCCGCCCCGTCGCTACACAAGTCGATGACTTAATGAGCGAAATCAACGACCGCATCCAAAAAGGCGAACGCGTGCTCGTTACCACCCTCACCAAACGTATGGCGGAGCAACTCACCGACTATTACAGCGAACTTGGCATCAAAGTACGCTACTTGCACAGCGATATCGACACCGTCGAGCGCGTTGAAATCATTAGAGATTTGCGTCTCGGCCTGTTTGACGTACTCGTCGGCATCAACCTCTTGCGCGAAGGCTTGGACATCCCCGAAGTCTCTCTCGTCGCCATCCTCGACGCCGACAAAGAAGGCTTCCTGCGCTCCCACCGCAGCCTGATTCAAACCATAGGCCGCGCCGCGCGCAACGTGAACGGCGTCGCCATCCTGTACGCCGATAAAATCACCGACTCCATGAAAGCCGCTATCGACGAGACCGAACGTCGCCGCGAAAAACAAATTAAATTCAATGAAGAACACGGCATCGTACCGCAACAGATTAAAAAACAGGTCAAAGACATCATCGACGGCGTGTACCACGAAGAAGACAGCGGCAAAGGCCGTCTGAAAGGTAAAAACAAGGTTAAAGTCGGCGAG
>NZ_JBQCXF010000675.1:0-1450 GCF_051956635.1 Neisseria sp. P0022.S010
ATATAGTATTATTTGTGTTTTTAAAATACTATATATAGTATTTTTATACCCGATTACCACCCCTGTCACAATGGGCTATAATATACAAACAAATTCAAATTTTTTACATTATCTAACAGTCATGAAGCCACAACTCCCCCTCCCTTCCCCTGATGCACAAACCTCTTCAGCACACCTGACCAAGCTCATAAAAAACGAAATTAAACAACATCAAAACTGGATATCCTTCTCCCGTTTTATGGAGCTTGCCCTTTACACACCTCAATACGGTTATTACAGCGGAGGCAGCCATAAAATCGGCACAGACGGCGACTTCATTACTGCCCCTACCCTCACCCCCCTATTCGGACAAACCCTTGCCAAACAACTTGCCGAATTACTGCCGCAAACAGCAGGCAATATCTACGAATTTGGTGCAGGTACAGGTCATCTCGCTGCCACACTCTTGCAAAACCTTTCAGACGGCCTGAATCATTACTACATTATTGAGCTATCGGCAGAGCTTGCAGAAAGACAACGCCAACATATTCTTGAGCATACTTCCCCCGAAACAGCCGCCAAAGTCATCCACCTCACTACATTGCCCGAACATTTTGACGGCATCATCATCGGCAACGAAGTATTGGATGCCATGCCGGTGGAACGCTTGATTTATCAAGAGGAAAGGTTTCAACAAATCGGCGTCAGTTTAGAGAATGACGGGCTAATCGAAGCCATCAGACCATTGGTACAAGCCGAACTTACGCAAACAGCCGCCTTATACTTCCCTCCCCTTCCCTCATACACAAGCGAGCTGCATCCTGCACAATATGCCTTTATCCAAACCCTGGCCGCCAAATTGCAGCGCGGCGGCATGATATTTATCGATTACGGCTTCGATGCCGCTCAGTATTACCATCCGCAACGCAAGGAAGGCACATTCATCGGCCACTATCGCCACCACACTATCCACGACCCATTTTTCAATATCGGCCTGACCGATTTGACTGCGCACGTCAATTTCACCGATATTGCACGCGCCGGCACGGAATCAGGTTTAGACTTAATCGGCTACCTGCCCCAATCTTATTTCCTGCTCAATCTCGGCATCACCGATCTGCTAGCACAAATCGGCAGCCCGGATTCGGTTGAATATATCCAAGCCGCCGCCGCAGTACAAAAACTGATACATCAGCACGAAATGGGCGAACTTTTTAAAGTCATCGCTTTTGGCAAAGACATTGATATCGATTGGACAGGCTTCAGCCACGGAGATATTTGCCATAAGCTATAACCTAACAATCTACTTTTTATTTTTTAAAAACAATAAGAAATAAAAAAAATCAAAATTAGCGCTTGCCAAATATTCAAAAAAAACTATAATAGCGACTTCACGAAACGGCGAATTAGCTCAGTCGGTTAGAGCAGAGGAATCATAATCCTTGTGTCCGGGGTTCGAATCCCTGATTCG
>NZ_JBQCXF010000676.1:0-1443 GCF_051956635.1 Neisseria sp. P0022.S010
TGTTGCCTGCCGGGCAGTTTGCGCAATGGATTGCGCCTTTGACCGTGGGCGAAGAAAACGGCGTATGGGTGGTGTATGGTAAAAACCAATTTGCCTGCAATATGCTCAAAAGCCAGTTTGCCGCCAAAATTGACGCCGTGCGTGCCGAATTAGTGCCTCAGCAGGCTGCTTTTGCGTTTAAGCCGGGCGTAGGTACGCATTATGAAATGGCGGCTCAGACTGTTGCGCCGGTGCAAGTGCAAGAGGTCATTGAAGTTGAAGAGTGTGTAGAGCCTGTTCAAATGCCTTTGCAAACTGCTGCGCCAATGGAAGAAAATAGGCCGTCTGAAACGGTTTCCAAACCTGCAGCTGCCATGACGGCTGCCGAGATTTTGGCGCAACGCATGAAAAACCTGCCGCATGAGCCTCAAGTGCAAACTACTGCTTCGGCTGAATCTAAAGCAGTTGCCAAAGCCAAAACCGACGCGCAACACGATGCGGAAGAAGCGCGCTACGAACAGACCAATCTGTCGCGCGACTATACATTTGAAACTTTGGTGGAAGGTAAGGGCAACCGCCTTGCCGCCGCAGCCGCCCAAGCAATTGCTGAAAATCCGGGGCAGGGCTACAACCCGTTTTTCTTATACGGCAGTACCGGTTTGGGTAAAACCCACTTGGTACAAGCCATCGGCAACGAATTGCTGAAAAACCGTCCTGATGCCAAAGTGCGCTATATGCATTCGGACGACTATATCCGCAGCTTTATGAAGGCGGTGCGCAACAACACTTATGATGTGTTCAAGCAACAATACAAACAATATGACCTGCTGATTATCGACGATATTCAGTTCATCAAAGGCAAAGACCGTACGATGGAAGAGTTCTTCTATCTGTACAACCATTTCCACAACGAGAAAAAACAGCTGATCCTGACGTGCGACGTATTGCCTGCCAAGATCGAGGGTATGGACGACCGTCTCAAGTCCCGTTTTTCATGGGGTTTGACTTTGGAACTCGAACCGCCCGAATTGGAAATGCGCGTGGCGATTTTGCAGAAAAAGGCAGAAGCAGCCGGTATCAGTATCGAAGACGAAGCCGCTCTGTTTATCGCCAATCTGATCCGCTCCAATGTGCGTGAGCTGGAAGGCGCGTTCAACCGCGTCAGTGCCAGCAGCCGTTTTATGAACCGTCCTGTCATCGACATGGATTTGGCGCGTACGGCTTTGCAGGATATTATTGCCGAGAAACACAAAGTCATTACCGCCGACATCATCATCGATGCGACAGCCAAATACTACCGTATTAAAATCAGCGATATATTGGGCAAAAAACGCACGCGCAACATCGCCCGTCCGCGCCAAGTTGCCATGAGCCTGACCAAAGAGCTGACCACGCTCAGCCTGCCTTCTATCGGTGATGCCTTTGGCGGTCGCGACCACACGACTGTGATGCACGGTGTCAAAG
>NZ_JBQCXF010000677.1:0-1436 GCF_051956635.1 Neisseria sp. P0022.S010
TTCAGACGGCCTTTATCCCCCAAAAGATAGCCAGTCCACCACCTTTGCTATATCATTCAACTATACAGAAACCAAGGAAAACACCATGTACGAAGTCAACCGCAGCGTCTTCCTGCTTATCCCCCTCGATCCTTTTTGGAACTGGCTGAAATCCCTGCCCGGCAATCACTTGGACGGCCTGACGCTTGAAGATATCCAAGCCGATGCCAATTCCTACCTCGTTCGCCCGTGTGAAACCGCCGACGAAGTATGGGACGAAATCGAAGCACGTTTTGAAGACATTTTTGCTGCCGAATTGGCCGACTGGTGCGAAGACGAAAGCGAATGGCCGGATTTGGACGCCGACATTTTCAACGAATGGTTCGACATCCAACTCTCCACCGTAATTACCGACCTCGAACACGAACCAATCGCACGCGAAGAGTTCCAACCCATCAATCTCAACTGATGAAACTGACCGTCCGCAACTACCACCTCGACGGCTACGGCCACGTCAACAATGCGCGCTATCTCGAATTTCTCGAAGAAGCGCGCTGGACGTTTTTTCAAGAGCATGACCTTCTGTCCGAACTCAAAGACATCATGCTCGTTGTTGCACGCATTGACATCCGCTATCGCCGCCCGTCGCTTGAAGGCGATGTCTTGACCTTTACAGGCCGTCTGAAAGACATTGGCACACGCCACATCATCCTCAGCCAAACCGCGACCCTGCCCAACGGCAAAGCCGCCATCGAAGCCGAAGTTACCCTTATGCCCGTCAGCAGCGAAAGCGGCCGCAGCATCAGCGTTCCCCAAACCTTAGCACACGCCATTCAAAATCTCGAATCATGAAAAAAATACTCACACTCCTTGTCGTTGCCACGATTGGCGCGCTTCTTACCTTCGTCCTTATCCCCAGCAACAAAGCCGCCCCTGATTTCGCCCTGCCCGACCTGCAAGGCAAAACCATTACCAATGCCGATTTGAAAGACAAAGTTACCCTCATTAACTTCTGGTTTCCCTCCTGCCCCGGCTGCGTGAGCGAAATGCCTAAAATCATCAAAACCGCCCAAGATTATCAAGGCAAAAACTTCCAAGTCCTCGGCATTGCCCAACCCATCGACCCCATTGAAAGCGTCCATCAATACGTCAAAGAATACGGCCTTCCTTTCACCGTCATGTACGATGTCGACAAAACTGCCGCAAAAGCCTTTGGCACACAGGTTTACCCGACTTCCGTCCTGATCGACAAAAACGGTAACATCCTCAAAACCTACGTTGGCGAACCCAATTTCTCCCAACTCTATCAAGAAATCGACCAAGCCCTCGCCCAATAAATCCAAGGCCGTCTGAAACCATATTTCAGACGGCCTAAAACCGAAATATCCTTTATAATAAGCAACATTTTATCCGTTCAGACACCAAGCTCCTCTATTAACAAAGGCCGTCTGAAACAA
>NZ_JBQCXF010000678.1:0-1436 GCF_051956635.1 Neisseria sp. P0022.S010
GTGCGTGATCAGGAATAATAGCTGATTGAGGTTGGCTCATGATGATTCCTTTCAAAATATTATGGGTTTTTACGCGGTGGATTATACACTGAAAGTTTCAGACGGCCTAAAATCTGCCTTTTAATTTTTTAGGGCAAAAAGGCATGTTTGGCAAGATGTTTTTTGTGAGCGTTATTCTGTTGCAAGTGTTTACATTCGGGCTTGGGCGTTCGCTGCAATGGCTGTTTGCGCCTTGGATTGGCAAAATCGGCAGACGTTGGCTGATGGGTATTTCCTATTTCATTACAAACGGCTTGTTGGTCGGCTTGCTGCTGGAGTTGGGGCATATAATGTTCCGTGTGGTGGCGTTTTGGATGGTGATCTTGCTGTTTGTGATGTATGCCGCGTTGGCGACATTTATCCTGTATCTTTTGCTGCGCCGTTTTGTGGCGCGCCAACCGCTGTCACGAAGCCTGCGGCTGTTTGCGCCTTTGTTTGTGGCCGGTTTACTCGGTTTTGGGATGTATAACGCCTATACGCCCGTTGTCCGCCATCAAACCGTATTCATCAATAAGAAAATGGATAAGCCGCTGCGTATCGGCGTGGCCAGCGATTTACACTTGGGGATTTTGTTTGGCGCGCGTCAATTGGACAAGCTGACGGACATTATGAAGCGGGAACAAGTCGATATGGTGTTGCTGCCGGGCGATTTGATGGACGATACCGTCGATGCTTACCTTAAAGAAAACATGAAACCGCATTTGCAGAAGCTGACTGCACCGATGGGCGTTTATGCCACTTTAGGCAATCATGACTGGTTCCGCGATCAGAAGCGTATCAAGCATGAATTGGAAGCGGCAGGTTTGACGGTTTTGGCCAATCAGGTTTTGGAAGTGAATGGCGTGTTGCTGGTAGGGCGGAGCGATGATTTGGATCGCAAGCGTCCCAGTGCGGAACAGCTTTTGGAAGGTCAAAATACCCAATTACCGGTTTTATTGATGGACCACCGTCCTACTTCAATCGAAGCCCATGCCCGGCTGCCGATTGATGTGCAAGTTTCCGGCCATGTTCACAACGGTCAAGTTGCACCTGCCAACCTTATTGTCCGTACGCTTTATCGTCTTGCTTACGGTTATGAGGCGATTGGCAACGGCCATTTCTTCGCCACTTCGGGCTACGGCTTCTGGGGCATTCCCCTTCGTTTGGGTTCGCAATCAGAAGTGTGGGTTATCGACATCAAGTCAAGGCATTGAAATAGAAATATAAACTTCAGGCCGTCTGAATTTCAGACGGCCTTTTTTATAAAAACTGGGAAAAAATATTGGAATTGGATTATAATCAATGTAAAAAATCAGCCATCGATATGAGTGGCATCATAACTAGGGAACTCACTATGGGCATTATTAGTCTTACACTTATCTTCGTATCAATCGCCGCCGTCTTATTGTATTTCAAAC
>NZ_JBQCXF010000679.1:0-1434 GCF_051956635.1 Neisseria sp. P0022.S010
TATGGTTTTCCAAATACTCGCGGCTGCGGTGTAACAAGATGCCTTGTTCCGCCAACGGACGGATTAAGGCGATGATGTGCGGAATGTCGTCGCTGCGTGCCTGACGGATGGAAACAAACGGCTCACGCGCAATAGATGTACCGCTGCCCTCGCGGGTAAACAGCTCGCGCAACAGGCTACCATCTTCACGGCCGTTGAGAATCTGTACCCGCGATACGCCGTTTTCCAACGCACCTACCGCCGCATGCAGCAAATCGGCCGGCGCATCGGGATTGTCGTGTATCAGTTCCTGCACTTCACCGACAGACAAAGTATTGGCCAACGAGCCGTCGGCACGACGAATACCGGTTTCTTCGGTCAAGAAAACCAGTTTCTCCGCCTGCAAAGCCATGGCTACTTCCTGAGCGGTTTCGCACATACTCAGATTGAAGGTTTTGCCGCTGTACGAATGCCCCAAAGGACTGATAAGCACCACCGCGCCACTGTCCAAACGCAAACGGATTTCTTCCGCGTCGATTTTGCGGACGGTACCGGTATAGCCCATGTCCACACCGTCGATAACGCCCAGCGGACGGGCGGTAATAAAGTTGCCACACGCAATAACCGGCGGCTTGCTCCGTTGCGGTGCAGATACGCTGCTGAACAAAGCGGCTTCGACATCGCTGCGGATAATCCCCGCTACCTGCTTCACTTCCATCAAAGTCGCTTCATCGGTAATCCGACGACTGCCGCTGTATTTCGGAACAAAATCCCGACCCGAAGCCAATTTGTCGAGCAAATGCCGCGAACCGTGTACCAAGACCAAACGCAAGCCCAAGCTGGCTAACAGATTCAAATCTGCGGCCAAACGAATCAAAGTTTCGCCTTCCAACAGGCTGTCGGTCACGCCGACCACCATGGTTTTGCCGCGCAAATATTGGATATAGGGCGCGGCCTCACGAAAGCTGGCGACAAAATGGGCGATGGCACTCATAGCAGGGCAAGATAAAAGAGTTGCATAATCAAAACCGTCAGCGCAATCAGCGATGCCAAAGTCCAGTTGAAACCGTCCTTGCGCGTTTTGACCGCTGCCTGCTCTTCCGCCTTAGATTCTTCCTTAAGCGCGCTATTGAGCAAATCGGAAATTTCTTTGCGCGAGAGTTTGGAATGCTTGAGGATTTGCGCGCCGATGTTATGCACGAGGCGCACATCCGTTACCGCCACAGGCAGATGGGCCGGATCGGCCGGCAGGTTGCCCGACAGATAATCCTTGGCCTTAAACATCCCCGAACAACGCGTGCAGACCACGAAACCCTGCGCCACGTTCAACTGGGCATCTTTCACCCAATGCGGTGTTTTACAATGAGGACAAGAACAAGCAGGCATGAGTATTTCCGTAAGTGTATTAAATCAAAAATATATTTTAGCTAATGTTTCAGGCCGTCTGAAAAATGT
>NZ_JBQCXF010000680.1:0-1426 GCF_051956635.1 Neisseria sp. P0022.S010
CTCTTTGGCTTTGCTGTCTTTTTTATCTTCAACAGGTTTCTTGTCTTGTTCTTTGGCTTTGCTGGATTTTGCGGCTGCGGCTTTTTTGTCTTTTGCCGTTTCTTTAGGCTCTTCGGTTTTGCGGTTGGTCTTTTTATTGTCTGCAGCGGCTTCGGCGGATTTAGCCGTTTTGTTTTTGGCTGAAGCGCGTTCGTTTTTGTCGGCGGTTTCCTTCTCTTTGGAAGCTTTGGCTTTAACCGCTTTTTTGTCTTCCTCTTTTTCTTTTACCGCTTGTTTTTTTGAGGTTTCTTTTTTTACATCTGCCTTAGCGGCTTCTTTCTCTTTTTTTACAGGCGCAGCTTTTTTGACGGCGGCCGCTTTTTCTTTCGGCGCGTCTTTGGCGGCATAGGTTGGCAGGGAGAAACTGAGCAACAGGGCGAGAATGAGGGGTTTGTAACGCATGGTTCGATCTTGCTATCAAAGTAGGAACAATAGGACGGATTATACTGTCTGTCAGGCCGTCTGAAAATAACATCGGGTTGCAATATGGACGAACGGTCTTATATAGTAACGATAGAGTGGGCGGACAGGGTTTAGTCTGCCTGGAAACTGACAGTCTGCATCGACAGGATATTATGAAAAAATGTTTATTAGTAGTGTTGGGCGCCATGGTTTTGGCGGCTTGCGGTGACAATACCGATAAAATCGGACGCGCCAGTACGGTGTTTCATATGCTGGGTAAAAACGACCGTATTGAAGTGGAAGGTTTTGACGATCCTGATGTGCAGGGGGTTGCCTGTTATATTTCGTACGCGAAAAAAGGCGGTTTGAAAGAAACGGTCAATCTGGAAGAAGATGCCAGCGACGCATCGGTTTCCTGCGTGCAAAGTGCGGAAGTCATCCGTTATAACGAGTCTGCGGTTTTGAAACCGCGGCAAGTGTTCAAACGCAGCGCCAGCATGGCATTTAAGAGCCAGCAGATTATCCGCTATTACGACCCGAAACGTAAGTCTTTCGCTTATTTGGTGTACAGCGATAAAATCGTTCAAGGCTCTCCGAAAAACTCTTTGAGCGCGGTATCGTGTTTTGCCCATGCGAAAACCGATACGCCGGTACCGGCAGGCGGTGCGGTTTACGGTGCGTGCGTGGTGGACGCGCCGGTTGCCGACGGACAAAAATAATAAAATCAGCTTATAGATTAAAAGAATATGAATTTAGCCAACCATTTCCTGATTGCCATGCCTCATATGGACGATCCGTTTTTTACGGATACGGTCATTTATGTGTGCGAACACGATGAAGAAGGTGCGCTGGGCATCGTCATCAACAAACCTTCGCCGATTACCATGGACATGATTTTCGCCGCCGCCGACCGCAATATCCCGTTGCGCCTGCAACATGAAAACGTGATGATGGGCGGGCCGGTTCAGATTGAGCGCGGCTATGT
>NZ_JBQCXF010000681.1:0-1422 GCF_051956635.1 Neisseria sp. P0022.S010
TTTCTCCGCCCCACAAGGTGTCGATGTCGTAGAAGTCGCGCACGGCAGGGAGCATGACGTGGACAACGAGGTCGCCTGCGTCGACGAGCGTCCATTCGCCGCTGTCGCCTTCGGTGCTGAGGATTTCAAAACCGGCTTCTTTCAAATCGACGGCAACGTTGTTCGCCAGCGCTTTGACTTGGCGTGTGCTGTCGCCGCTGGCAATAATCATGCGGGCGAACAGGGAGGTTTTGTCTTGGGTTTCCAAAACAGAGATGTCTTTGGCTTTGATGTCTTCGAGGGCGTTTACGGCCACTTCGACCATTTTTTGCAGGTCTTGCAATTCTTGTTCGTTCATTATTTTCCTAGTTGAAATGTTTTCAGACGGCATTATAGCTTATCTGCCTGAATAAACGCTATTTTTCATAGAGTTTGTGTTGGCGGATGTATTGGGCGACAGGTTGCGGCAGGCCGTCTGAATGGTGGGTTTTAGCGAGATCGGCACGGATTTGGGTGGAGCTGGTGTTGTGCAGCGGCGCGTCGAGGATGCGGACGCTGCCGTTTTGCAGGGCTTCGCCGAGCCATGCGTGCAATTCGCGCGGGGTTTTGTTGAGGTTGTCACCTTGGCGCATAGCAATGGCGATATGGGTCTGGCGCACGAGGGTTTGCCATTTTTTCCATGTGTGCAGCTGCATCAGGCTGTCGCTGCCCATCAGCCACCACAGTTGCGCGCCGGGAAACTGCTGGCGGAAGATTTGGACGGTGTCAAACGTATAGGTCGCACCATCGCGGACGATGTCGCAGTCGCTGGCGGCGAATTTCGGCTCGTCGGCGATGGCGAGTTCGACCATATTGAGGCGCTCTTGTGCCGGCGTGCGCGTGCTGTCTTTGTGGTATGGGTCGCCTGCCGGCAGGAAGACGACAAGGTCCAAACCGATTTCGTCAGCGAAGGCGCGGGCGATGTGAAGGTGGCCGTTGTGGATGGGGTCAAACGTGCCGCCGAATAATCCGATGTTTTTCATTTCGTGGTGGTGTCTGCGTTAGATGTTTTGGCCGTCTAAAGCAGGTAGGCTGCCGTCAATAATCAGGTTGAGCTTGCCTGTGGTCGGGTGGATGACCAGGCCGTGGATAGCGATGTTGTCGGGCATCAGCGGATGTTTGCGAATCAGCTCGACGGTATGGCGCACGCTGTCTTCGACATCGTCAAAACCGGTCAGCCAGCCGTCCAAATCGATACCGGCATTGCGCAGGGTTTCGATGCGGTCGTCGGGGATATTGCTGTCGTGTACGCGTTGGAGGAACTCTTCTGCGTGTAGTCCGCGCATACCGCAGTCGTGGTGGGCAATGACCATGATTTCTTTGACTTTGAGTTCAAATACGGCCACCAACAAACTGCGCATCACCGAACCCCAAGGGTGGGTCACCAGCGCGCCGGCGTTTTTG
>NZ_JBQCXF010000682.1:0-1421 GCF_051956635.1 Neisseria sp. P0022.S010
AAGGCTATATCGAGAAACTGCACATTACCCCCGCCAATACCCATGAGTGCAAACACCTATCGCCTTTGTTGGAAGGATTACCCAAAGGTACGACCGTCTATGCCGACAAAGGCTATGACAGTGAGGAAAACCGATAACATCTAGAAGAGCGTCGGCTGCAGGACGGCATTATGCGCAAAGCCCACCGCAACTGTCCGCTGACGGAAGCGCAAACCAAACGTAACCGGTATTTGTCGAAGACCCATTATGTGGTCGAACAAAGCTTCGGTACACTACACCGTAAATTCCGCTATGCCCGGGCAGCCTATTTCGGGCTGATTAAAGTGAGTGCGCAAAGCCATCTGAAGGCGATGTGTTTGAACCTGTTGAAGGCCGCCAACAGGCTAAGTGCGCCTATTGCTGCCTAAAAGGCAGCCGGATGCCTGATTATCAGGTATCCAAGGGGGATTAAGGGGGTGTCTGAGTAGAATCAGTGGATATTTGAAACAAAAACAGCCGAAAATCTTTGTTTAGGTTTCGGCTGTTGGGGGAAAGGAATTTTGCAAAGGTCTCAGGCCGTCTGAAATTTCAGACGGCCTTTTATTATGTTTTAAAGAATAGGGCGAAGCTTAGAGGCTCATACGCCGTGGCGGTCGAGCCAACGTTCGGCATCCAGCGCGGCTTGGCAGCCGGAAGCTGCGCTGGTGATGGCTTGACGGTAGGTGTGGTCTTTGACATCGCCTGCCGCCCATACGCCTTCGATATTGGTTGCGCCGACATTGTCACCGGTACCGCCTTTGGTTTTCAGGTAGCCGGTTTCATCCATATCGAGTTGGCCTTTGAAAATATCGGTGTTGGGTTTGTGGCCGATGGCGATGAAAACGCCTTTTACAGCGATTTCTTCAGTGCTGCCGTCATTGTGTTTCAGGCGTGCACCGGTAACGCCGCTTTCGTCGCCCAAGATTTCATCAACCGAGCTGTTGAGCTTGAGGATGATTTTGCCTTCTTCGACGCGTTGCATCAGTTTGTCCACCATGATTTTTTCAGCACGGAAGCTGTCGCGGCGGTGAATCAGGGTAACGGTGTTGGCGATATTGGCAAGGTAGAGGGCTTCTTCCACAGCGGTATTGCCACCGCCTACTACGGCAACATCTTGTTTTTTATAGAAGAAGCCATCACAAGTTGCGCAGGCGGAAACACCTTTGCCTGCAAAGGCTTCTTCGCTTGGCAAACCTAAATATTTGGCGGATGCGCCGGTAGCAACGATGAGCGCATCGCAGGTGTATTCGCCCATATCGCCTTTGAGGGTAAACGGACAATTTTGCAAATCAACGGTGTGGATTTGGTCGAAAATCATTTCAGTACCGAAACGTTCGGCATGGGCTTGGAAACGGGCCATCAGTTCCGGACCTTGTACGCCTCCTGCATCGGCAGGCCAGTTG
>NZ_JBQCXF010000683.1:0-1420 GCF_051956635.1 Neisseria sp. P0022.S010
TCCTTTCGGATGTATGGTGAAAATCGGCTCAAGATTACCATATTGTGTGGAATCGTGAAACAAAGGCGCCCATATGGCCGGCAACAAAAAGGCCGTCTGAAACGGATTTTCAGACGGCCTTTGTTTTACGCTAAACCTTATTTGTTGTCAGGTCGGGATTTGACATCGGTGGATACAGGCAGCTCAGGCATGGTTCGGGCAGACTCAGGAACATTGCCGGAGAGGGCTTTCAAGAAGGCAACGATGTTTTCAGTTTCTTCCGGAGCCAGAGTTTTACCCAATTGAGCTTTCGCCATGATGTTGACGGCTTTATCCAATTCCCAAACGCTGCCGTTGTGGAAGTATGGATAGGTACGTTCAACGTTTCTCAAGCCGGGAACACGGAAGAAGAATTCGTCTTCGGCTTTTTTGGTTACGTCCGCACGGCCTTTGTCGTGTTTTGGATCGTCGATGTGTTTCCAGTAAGGACCATCCACCAAACCGAATTTTTGGAACATGGTACCGCCCAAGTTGACGCCGCTGTGACAAGCGATACAGCCGTTGTCCATAAATGCGCGTACGCCTTTGCGTTCTTGTTCGCTCAGGGCAGATACGTTGCCTTTGAGGTAGTCGTCCCAACGGGTCGGGGTCAGCAGGGTACGTTCAAACGCGCCCAATGCGGTGGTGATGTTTTTGAAGGAAACCGTGCCGTCTTCAGGGAATGCGGCTTTGAATTTTTCTTGGTATTCAGGGATACCGGCGATTTTTGCGGCGGCATCGGCTTCGGTCGCGTTGGCCATTTCAACAGGGTTGAGCAATGGGCCGCCGGCTTGTTCTTCCACATCGGCTGCACGGCCGTCCCAGAATTGGCTGCCCAACAAGGCGGCATTCAGAGCAGTTGGGGAGTTACGGCCGCCGAATTGGCTTTTATGACCCGCACTGGTCGGCATGTTGTCTACGCCGGCAGTTGCTAAGTTGTGGCAAGAGTTACAGCTGACGGTGTTGCCTTTGGACAGGCGGTTTTCGTACCAAAGTTGTTGGCCGAGTTTGACCTGTTCTTCGGTAAACGGACGGATTTTTTGCATTTCGGCTAAGTCAGGCAAAGGTTTGAACGTAGCTTGCGCGCGTTCCAACAGGGCTTTGTCTTCGTCAGAAACATCGGCAGAATTTTGAGGGGCTGAAACGGCGGCGGTGCTTGCGGCAGCATCGGCAGCGCTCGCGGCAGAAGCAGCTTGAGGAGTTTCAGTGGTTTGTGCAGTTTTCTCACCGCAGGCGGTCAACGCGGCAGAAACAGCCAAAGCCAGAACGATTTGGTGGAGTTTCAAACGTGGCATAGGAGGTTCCTTTGTTATGCATTTGTTATGTAATGGTTTGCTGGTTGCGACAGCAGTGTTTGAACTATATTAAGATAAGTTGTTTTTGATTCTTGCTGTAAATCAAC
>NZ_JBQCXF010000684.1:0-1416 GCF_051956635.1 Neisseria sp. P0022.S010
CGGTAATCAGCGTGGCGACTTCTTGGCTGGCCAGCATTTTTTCAAAACGTGCTTTTTCGACGTTCAAAATTTTACCTTTGAGCGGCAAAATCGCTTGGAATTTGCGGTCGCGGCCCTGCATGGCGGAACCGCCTGCGGAGTCGCCCTCGACGAGGTAGAGTTCGGACAGGGCAGGGTCTTTTTCTTGGCAGTCGGCGAGTTTGCCCGGCAGGCCTAAACCGTCCATCACGCCTTTGCGGCGGGTAATTTCACGTGCTTTGCGGGCGGCTTCACGCGCGCGCGCGGCATCGACGATTTTGCTGGTGATGATTTTGGCTTCGGTCGGGTTTTCTTCAAGGAAGTCGGTCAAGGCTTGGTTGATGACTTCGTTGACGACGGGGCCGATTTCGCTGGAAACCAGTTTGTCTTTGGTTTGCGATGAGAATTTCGGATCGGGCAGTTTGACGGATAAAACGCAGGTCAGGCCTTCACGCATATCGTCGCCGGCGGTTTCCACTTTGGCTTTTTTGGCTACTTCGTTGGCTTCGATATAGTTGTTGATGGTACGGGTCATCACTTGGCGCAGCGCGGTCAAGTGCGTGCCGCCGTCGCGTTGTGGAATGTTGTTGGTGAAACATTGCACGCTTTCTTGGTAGCTGTCGTTCCATTGCATCGCGCATTCCACGCTCATGCCGTCTTTTTCGCCGAACGCGTAGAAGATTTTTTCGTGCAACGGCGTTTTTTTGCGGTTCATGTATTGCACGAAGCCGGCCACGCCGCCGGAGAGGGCGAAGCTTTCGTGTCTGCCGTCGCGTTCGTCGATCAGTTCAATGTCTACGCCGTTATTGAGGAAGGAAAGTTCGCGGATACGTTTGGCAAGGGTGTCGAAGCTGTATTCGACATTGCCGAAGGTTTCGCTGCTGGCGAGGAAGCGTACGGTTGTACCTTTTTTGTCGGAATCGCCGACAACCTTCAACGGCTCTTCGGCTTCGCCGCGTACGAAGCGGACGAAGTGTTCTTTGCCGTCGCGGTAGATGGTCAGCGTTACCCAGTCGGACAGTGCGTTGACGACGGATACGCCCACGCCGTGCAGGCCGCCGGAGATTTTGTAGCTGTTGTTGTCGAACTTGCCGCCCGCGTGCAATACGGTCATGATGACTTCGGCGGCGGAGCGTCCTTCTTTCGGGTGGATGCCGGTGGGCATACCGCGCCCGTTGTCGGCCACGCTGACGGAATTGTCGGCATGGATGGTTACGGTGATTTTGTCGCAATGTCCCGCCAATGCCTCATCGACGGCGTTGTCCAATACTTCGAACACCATGTGGTGCAGGCCGCTGCCGTCCTGCGTGTCGCCGATATACATACCGGGGCGTTTGCGTACCGCTTCCAAGCCTTCCAGCACTTGTATGCTGTCGGCGCCGTATTCTTCGTGTTTTT
>NZ_JBQCXF010000685.1:0-1415 GCF_051956635.1 Neisseria sp. P0022.S010
AAGAGGCCGAAGCAAACCGTCATTTTACCGTTTGCATGAGGCTGGTTTCAACCATTTAACTGATTTAACAGGATTTCAAGCGCTTGGAAATATTGTTTCAGACGGCCTTTGGGATTAAGATAAAGGCCGAAATCATGAAACAAGGTTGAAACCATGACTCAGCAACAATCTGTCTCCTCTGCGATCAAAGCGCGCGTCCTTGCCGAATCTTTACCTTATATCCGCCGTTTTTCCGGCTCCATCATCGTCATCAAATACGGCGGTAACGCCATGACCGAGTCGGCCTTAAAAGAGGGCTTCGCACGCGATGTCGTCCTGCTCAAACTGATCGGCCTACATCCCGTCATCGTTCACGGCGGCGGCCCGCAAATCAATGAAATGCTGGAAAAAGTCGGCAAAAAAGGGGAATTTGTTCAAGGCATGCGCGTCACCGACAGCGAAACCATGGACATCGTAGAAATGGTTTTGGGCGGACACGTCAATAAAGAAATCGTTTCCATGATTACCTCCTTCGGCGGTCGCGCCGTCGGCATTACCGGCCGGGACAACCACTTCATCAAAGCGGAAAAACTCCTGATCGATACGCCCGAGCAAAAAGGCGTGGACATCGGCCAAGTCGGCACCGTGGCCGACATTGATACCCGTTTGGTGGAAGGCTTGGTCGAGCGCGGCTGCATTCCGGTCATCGCACCCATCGGCGTAGGCCAAAACGGCGAAGCGTTCAACATCAATGCCGACTTGGTTGCCGGCAAACTGGCGGAAAAACTTCAAGCCGAAAAACTGCTGATGATGACCAATATTCCCGGCGTACTGGATAAAGAAGGCAAATTATTGACCACCCTGACGCCAAGCCGCATTGACGAACTGATTGAAGACGGCACGCTGTACGGCGGCATGCTGCCTAAAATTGCCTCCGCCGTCGAAGCCGCCAAAAGCGGCGTTAAAGCCACGCACATCATAGACGGCCGCGTTCCCAACGCCCTGCTCTTGGAAGTGCTGACCGATGACGGCGTAGGCTCGATGATTTTTGGCGAAGGCTAATCCGTTTCTCAGACGGCCTTATGCCTTATTTAATCAGCTTTTCACCCTAAAAAGGGTAAAAAATGTTACACTATACGGCTTATGTTTGTTTGAGCGATATTGACGTGAAACAAACTTACAGTCGGTTTCATATCGACTCCGATGCCATACTTGGCAAAGACGGTATAATGTCTGCATCCATCAGACTTTGGCAATCATCCTTAAGGCCGTCTGAAACGTAACAAAGCTACTTTTCTTTTACCATCCTATTTGGAGATATTCATGAGCGCAATCGTTGATATTTTTGCACGCGAAATTTTGGACTCCCGCGGCAACCCTACCGTAGAGTGTGACGTATTGTTGGAATCCGGCGTCATGGGACGCGCAGCCGTACC
>NZ_JBQCXF010000686.1:0-1414 GCF_051956635.1 Neisseria sp. P0022.S010
CGCCAACGCTGTACGAATTTGTGTGGAACGAATATTGCGACTGGTACATCGAGCTGGCAAAAGTGCAAATCCAAACCGGCTGCCCGACAACCCAGCGCCCCACACGCCGCACCCTCGTGCGCGTACTCGAAACCATCCTGCGCCTGCTGCACCCCATCATGCCGTTCATTACCGAAGAGCTGTGGCAGGTCGTTGCGCCTCTGGCGAATGCCAAAACCGCCGACAGCATCATGTTGGCCGCCTATCCGCAAGCCGATAAAGAGAAAATCGTTCAGACGGCCTTCGATAAAATGGCCGCATTGAAAGACTTGGTGGAAGAAGTGCGCAAACTGCGCGGCGAAATGGGTATCGCGCCAAACGTCAAAGCGCCGCTGTTTGTCGAAGGCGGCAGCGACTTGGCCGACTGCCTCAAATACCTGCCCGCGCTCACCCGCCTCACCGAAGCCAAGCTGGTGAACAAACTGCCCGAAGCCGAAGACGCGCCCGTGGCCGTCTGCAACGGCGCGCGCCTGATGCTCAAAGTGGAAATCGACAAAGCCGCCGAAACCGCCCGCCTGACCAAAGAAGCCGAAAAACTGCAAAAAGCCTTGGACAAACTCAACGCCAAACTGTCCAAACCCGGCTACACCGACAAAGCCCCGGCGCATTTGGTGGAGAAGGATAAAGCCGATTTGGCGGATTTGACGGATAAGATGGGGAAAGTTGAGGGGCAGTTGGCGAAGTTGAGAGGGTAGTGGTTATTTGGTTGTAAGAAAGGTAGCCTGAAAATGGTGGGTTATTTTCAGGCTGCTTTTATTGCATGATTAGTCATTAGAATAATTAATTGCCCATTCATTCAGTAACACTTTATAATAATAGCTTAGACATCTTGATGTACAGTAAGGTTCTTTACTCAAATGAACACAAAAAATATTCTTGTCGATGCTAGCAATTGCGTGTACACATCTGCTGATTTAACAATTTCTACTGGTTACCAAATCAATGATAGTAATATGCGCATTAATGTGTCATTTATTAAGCATGTCCCTACACCAATTCTTTCATCTGATGGTCAAGGATATGGAGAGATGAAGCCTATGCGTGTAGCTAATATCGATTTAGATATTCAAGCCGCAAAAATACTAATTGACACATTAAGTATGCTTATTTCCGGTGCAGAAAAATAGAAGGTGAAGAATATGATAACTTTTTTTCATCTAGACGATGCTTATTTGGCACATAAAATAAATAATAGCTTTCAAACTCCTATTATTTCTTATTGCGAGAAAATAATATCATCTTACCAATTATCATTCTTGAACTATAACTACAACTTCACGATTGAGGAAATGAGAGAAAGAATGACAGAAGAAACCATCTTACCCAAACACATCAAAACCCACCCCCCACACACACCCAACACCACCAACAACAA
>NZ_JBQCXF010000687.1:0-1411 GCF_051956635.1 Neisseria sp. P0022.S010
TCATTCATTTTTTCATAGACTTGATTAGCAACTCCTGTATCGACTTGATTGCCATTTGCAGCCATCATAGTACCAATAGCTTTACCTCCCTCATGAGCCGCACCTAATCCTAATAAAAGAAGAGCCGCTTTACCTAATGCTACTAACTCCGGAGCAATCAATGGAATAGCGAAAGCTGCTAAACCTTTTGGATCAATCCAAATTTGAACATTCGGCGCAAATCGGTAAAAGTTAAATCCGCCTTCCAACCCAATCGGGTCCTGATTCACAAACCGACCCGCATCAGGCTCGTAGTACCTGAAGAAGTTGTAATGCAGCCCCGTCTCGCGGTCGGCATATTGGTTTTGCAGGCGGAAGGGTTGGTATGCGCTATCCGTTACCTTAGTTTCGCTCTTCAGTTTGCCCCAACCGTAATAATCCCCGAACCAAACCAGATTGCCTTCGCCATCGGTCATCTCTCTCGGGATGCCGATTTGGTCGCAGTGGAAGTAGTGGGTTTCCTGTTTGCTTTCGCCTTCTTCGTTGGTCCGGTTGTGTACCTGTGCCAAAGGTTCGTAGCTGTCGGGATCGGTGTAGATATAGGTATACCTGCCGTCCGGTTGGATTTCTTGCAGCAAATGGCTGCCGTCCCAAACGAATCCGGTTTCCTCTTCGAGGTCGTCTGAAACTTCTTCGTTTTTCAGACGGCCTTTGCCTATCCTTCTGCCCAAGGCGTCGTAGCTGTACGCCCAAGTTTCTTTCGTGCCGTCTTTTTTGAAGATTTCGGCTTTAACCAGTTGGTCATGCAGATCGTAGAAATAGTTCTGTACTTCGCCGTCGGCCAGTTCGCGGTGGATCAGGTTGCCGAAGTGGTCGTAGTAATAGCTGTTGCCGTTGTAGGTTTTCAGGCGGTTGTCGGGGATGGTAGGGCTATTGTTATCGGACAGGATATTATGCGCAGGGTCGAAGGCGAACAGTTCGCTGCCGGCTTTGGTAATCCTGCCCAGTCTGTCGTACTCGAATTGGGTCGTGCCCGTCCGCTGGTCGGTGCTGTGGGTCAGGTTGCCGGTACGGTCGTAGCCGTAGCTGCGTTTGACTGCATAAGCCGATGTTACAGTGTTCTTATCTGTCTCGGTCTGCGTTAGGTCGTTAAGGGTGACGATTTGCCTTTTCAGACGGCCTAGGGGATCGAGTTCGTAGCGGCTGGCGAGTTTACCTTGTGTGCGGAAGATTTCGCGGTGCAGCCTGTCGCGTTCGATGTCGGTGATGACTTCGTCGTCGAGGCTGATTTGGTGCAGGTGGCCGCTGCCGTAATACAGGTAGTTGATTTGTCTGCCGTCGGGCAGGACGGTGGCGGTACGGTTGCCGTTGAAGTCGTAGTGGTAGCGGATGCTTTCGGTAACGGGCAGGTACAGCATGTCGTACTGCGCAT
>NZ_JBQCXF010000688.1:0-1410 GCF_051956635.1 Neisseria sp. P0022.S010
ATTTAGTTTCATTTCAGCTTGTAAGTTTTTGATAAATTAATTCTATTGACGTTAAGACAAATGCTTAATTCCCAATAAACTCAAGATCTTGCAGGCCAGTAAATTTTTCTGTTTTTTCACTGTAAAAATATCAAAACATGGCTGTTCCTAGCCGCAACCATCATTTGGGGAGTCCCTCTTTTTATGGCATAATGGACTACTTGACGGATTGTTCCGCTCTCCATTTTTTCAAACCGCAGAATCAAAATCATACTGCGGTTTGTCCATTTCAGAATCAGATTTTTCATACGGCCTATCATTCAAAAGGCCGTCTGAACAGAAAGCCACCATCATGAATCCTTTCTCTTCACTCGGTTTAGGCAGCGAATTAGTCTCTGCCCTGACCGATCAGGGTTATGAAAACCCGACGCCCATCCAAGCCGCAGCGATTCCTAAAGCCTTGGCAGGACACGACCTTTTGGCCGCAGCACAAACCGGCACAGGTAAAACCGCCGCCTTTATGCTGCCCAGCCTCGAACGTCTGAAACGCTACGCCACATCCAGTACCTCCCCTGCCATGCACCCTGTCCGTATGTTGGTATTGACCTCAACCCGCGAACTGGCCGATCAAATCGATCAAAACGTGCAGGCATACATTAAAAATCTTCCTTTGCGCCATACCGTCCTCTTCGGCGGCGTCAATATGGACAAACAAACTGCCGACTTGCGCGCCGGTTGCGAAATCGTTGTCGCTACGGTTGGCCGACTGCTCGACCACGTCAAACAAAAAAACATCAATTTAAACAAAGTTGAAATCGTTGTACTCGACGAAGCCGACCGTATGCTTGATATGGGTTTCATCGACGATATCCGCAAAATCATGCAGATACTGCCCAAACAGCGACAAACCCTGCTTTTCTCCGCCACTTTCTCACCGCCTATCCGCAAGCTTGCGCAAGATTTTATGCACACGCCTGAAATGGTTGAAGTGGCTGCGCAAAACACCACTAACGCCAATGTCGAGCAACACATCATTGCCGTTGATGCACTCAAAAAACGCAACCTGCTCGAACGTCTGATTGTTGATTTGCATATGAATCAAGTCATTGTATTCTGCAAAACCAAACAAAGCGTCGATCAAGTTACCCGCGACCTCGTCCGCCGCAACATTGCCGCGCAATCCATCCACGGCGACAAATCCCAACAAAGCCGACTGGAAACCCTCAACGCCTTTAAAGAAGGTACATTACGCGTTTTGGTTGCCACCGACGTTGCCGCACGCGGCCTGGATATTGCCGAGTTGCCTTTCGTCATCAACTACGAGCTGCCAACCCAACCTGAAGACTACGTCCACCGCATCGGACGTACCGGTCGGGCCGGTGCTGACGGCGTTGCCATTTCCTTAATGGATAAAACCGAACAGAAAATGTT
>NZ_JBQCXF010000689.1:0-1406 GCF_051956635.1 Neisseria sp. P0022.S010
AAATCGGCAGCGTGGATGAAAAACCGGGCAAAAGCGGCCTGAGCCACGCTTTGGAACACATGATGTTTAAAGGCACGAAAGACGTTCCCTCCGGCGAGTTCAACCGCCGCGTGTCCGAGCTGGGCGGACAAAACAATGCCTACACCAGTCGCAATGAAACGGTATATTACGAAAACGTCGCTGCCGCCAACCTGCCCGAGATTCTGAAGCTCGAGGCAGACCGCATGCACAACCTCAACTTCAGCGACAAAGAATTCCTCAACGAGATGAACGTCATCCGTGAAGAACGCCGCCAGCGCACGGAAGACACAGCCGACGGCAAAATGTGGGAACAAGCCTATCTTGCCGCCTTTACCCAACCGTCCATGCGCGCCTCCGTCATCGGCTACATGAAAGATTTGCACACCCTAAAAGCCGACGACCTGCGCGCGTGGTACAAACAATATTACGCGCCCAACAATGCCGTATTGGTCATTGTCGGTGATGTCGATGCTAAACAAACGCTTCAGACGGCCGCCAAACTCTTTGGCGATATTCCGGCCAAAGCCCAGCCGCCGCGCAACAAACTCCATACCGAACCCTATTTGCGCAAGCCTGTTACGGTCAAAGCCACTTCTCCGGTCACACACCAGCCGCTGATTGCCATCAACTTCCGTGTGCCGAAACTCCAAAAATTCGACGACGCAATGCCTTTTGCCCTCGACGTCCTCTCCGATATTTTGGCAGGCAACGCGTCCAGCCGTTTTGACAAAAATCTCGTGCGCGGCAAGCAAACCGCATTGAACGCAGGAACGCATTACGACATCATCAGCCGTGAAATGCCGCTGTTCAGCGTAATGGCCATGCCTGCCGAAAGCGTGAAAACCGATACTCTGATTGCCCAGCTGCGCCAAGAAATCAAAGACATTGCCGACAACGGCGTTTCCGAAGAAGAATTGCAGCGCGTCAAAACCCAAGCAGCGGTCAGCGAAATCTACGCCAAAGACTCCATGTCTTCCCAAGCCTCCATGATGGGCCGCCTCGAAGCGCGCGGTTTCCAATATACCGACGAACAAGAAATCCACCGCCGCTTACAGGCAGTCAGCGCGCAAGAAGTACAGGCCGCCGCCCGGATGTTGACCGACGAGCGCATGAGTACCGTCATCATTGAGCCGCAAAAACCTGCCGCCGCGCCAAGCAAAAAAGCTGCCAAACACCGATAAACATCAGGCCGTCTGAAAGCCCATACCCTTTCAGACGGCCTTAACAGAAAGCCACAACATGAAACCCACCCTGCTCACCCTTGCCCTACTCCTGCCCTTAAGCGTCCAAGCCGCCACCGACATCCAACGCTGGCGCAACCGCGACGGCACCCAAATCCTCCTTGTCGAACGCCACGAAAACCCCATCATCGACCTTGAAGTCAG
>NZ_JBQCXF010000690.1:0-1401 GCF_051956635.1 Neisseria sp. P0022.S010
CGATGGAGAAGCCGTCGAAGTATTGCAGGAATTGTTCTGCCAATACAGCGTTGCTTGGCAACTCGCACATCATGATCAGGCGCAGGCCGTTTTTGCCGCGTTCCAAACCGTTTTCTTTCAGGGCTTTGACAACAGCTTCGGCTTCACCCAAAGTGCGGACGAATGGAATCATGATTTCGACGTTGGTCAAACCCATTTCGTCACGGACGCGTTTCAAGGCTTTGCACTCGAGTGCGAAGCAGTCTTTGAAGCTGTCAGCGACATAACGCGCCGCGCCGCGGAAGCCCAACATTGGGTTTTCTTCGTGCGGTTCGTAAATGCTGCCGCCCACCAAGTTGGCGTACTCGTTGGATTTGAAGTCAGACATACGGACGATGGTTTTGCGTGGGTAAACCGAAGCAGCCAAAGTTGCCACGCCTTCCGCGATTTTATCGACATAGAAGTCGACAGGGGAAGCATAGCCGGCGATGCGGCGGGTAATTTCCGCTTTCAATTCGTCGTCTTGTTTGTCAAATTCCAACAAGGCTTTAGGATGGATACCGATTTGACGGTTGATGATGAATTCCATACGTGCCAAGCCGATGCCTTCGCTAGGCAGGTTGGCGAAGCTGAATGCCAATTCAGGGTTACCAACGTTCATCATTACTTTTACAGGCGCTTTAGGCATGTTGTCCAAAGCAACATCGGTAATTTGTACGTCCAGCAGGCCGGAGTAGATGAAGCCGGTATCACCTTCGGCACAAGATACGGTAACTTCTTGGCCGTCTGAAAGCAGATCGGTTGCGTCGCCGCAGCCGACTACGGCAGGAATGCCCAATTCACGCGCGATAATCGCTGCGTGGCAGGTACGGCCGCCGCGGTTGGTCACGATGGCGGAAGCACGTTTCATTACGGGTTCCCAATCCGGGTCGGTCATGTCGGTAACGAGTACGTCGCCTGCTTCAACGGAATCCATCTCGGAAGCATCTTTCACCAGGCGTACTTTGCCTTGGCCGACTTTTTGACCGATGGCACGGCCTTCGCACAAGACAACTTTTTCGCCGTTGATGGAGAAGCGGCGCAGATTGCGGCTGCTGTCCTCTTGGGATTTTACAGTCTCAGGACGGGCTTGCAGGATGTAGAGTTTGCCGTCCAAACCGTCGCGGCCCCATTCGATGTCCATTGGGCGGCCGTAGTGTTTTTCGATAGTCAGCGCGTAATGGGCCAGCTCGGTAACTTCGGCGTCGGTAATGGAGAAGCGTTGACGGTCTTCTTCAGGTACATCGATGTTGGTGACAGATTTACCGGCTTCGGCTTTGTCGGTAAAGATCATTTTGATTTGTTTCGAACCCATGGTTTTGCGCAGGATAGCCGGTTTGCCTGCTTTCAAAGTAGGTTTGAATACATAGAATTCGTCAGGGT
>NZ_JBQCXF010000691.1:0-1401 GCF_051956635.1 Neisseria sp. P0022.S010
CGATGGAGAAGCCGTCGAAGTATTGCAGGAATTGTTCTGCCAATACAGCGTTGCTTGGCAACTCGCACATCATGATCAGGCGCAGGCCGTTTTTGCCGCGTTCCAAACCGTTTTCTTTCAGGGCTTTAACAACAGCTTCTGCTTCACCCAAAGTACGGACGAATGGAATCATGATTTCGACGTTGGTCAAACCCATTTCATCGCGAACACGTTTCAAGGCTTTGCACTCGAGTGCGAAGCAGTCTTTGAAGTTATCGGCTACATAACGCGCTGCACCACGGAAGCCCAACATTGGGTTTTCTTCGTGCGGTTCGTAGATGCTACCACCCACCAAGTTAGCGTACTCGTTGGATTTGAAGTCAGACATACGAACGATGGTTTTGCGTGGATAAACCGAAGCAGCCAAAGTTGCCACACCTTCCGCAATTTTATCGACATAGAAGTCGACAGGAGAAGCGTAGCCGGCGATGCGGTGGGTAATTTCCGCTTGCAATTCATCGTCTTGTTTATCGAATTCTAACAAGGCTTTAGGGTGGATACCGATTTGACGGTTGATGATGAATTCCATACGCGCCAAGCCGATACCTTCGCTAGGCAGGTTGGCGAAGCTGAATGCCAATTCAGGGTTACCAACGTTCATCATTACTTTTACAGGTGCTTTAGGCATGTTGTCCAAAGCAACATCGGTAATTTGTACGTCCAGCAAGCCTGAGTAGATGAAGCCGGTATCGCCTTCGGCACAAGATACGGTCACTTCTTGGCCTTCGGACAGCAGATCAGTAGCGTCGCCACAACCTACAACAGCCGGAATACCCAATTCACGCGCGATAATCGCTGCGTGGCAGGTACGGCCACCACGGTTGGTAACGATGGCAGAAGCACGTTTCATTACCGGTTCCCAATCCGGGTCGGTCATGTCGGTAACGAGTACGTCGCCTGCTTCAACGGAATCCATCTCGGAAGCATCTTTCACCAAGCGAACTTTACCTTGACCGACTTTTTGACCGATGGCTCGGCCTTCGCACAAGACAACTTTTTCGCCGTTGATAGAGAAGCGGCGCAGGTTGCGGCTGCTGTCTTCTTGAGATTTCACAGTTTCAGGACGTGCTTGCAGGATGTAGAGTTTGCCATCCAAGCCGTCGCGGCCCCATTCGATGTCCATTGGGCGGCCGTAGTGTTTTTCGATGGTCAGCGCGTAATGAGCCAACTCGGTTACTTCGGCATCGGTAATGGAGAAGCGTTGACGGTCTTCTGCAGGTACATCAACGTTGGTTACAGATTTACCGGCTTCGGCTTTGTCGGTAAAGATCATTTTGATTTGTTTCGAACCCATGGTTTTGCGCAGGATAGCCGGTTTGCCTGCTTTCAAAGTAGGTTTGAATACATAGAATTCGTCAGGGT
>NZ_JBQCXF010000692.1:0-1398 GCF_051956635.1 Neisseria sp. P0022.S010
GCCCACACATCCGCCTGTTTCCAAAGCCAAATCCTGAATCAGCGGATCAACATAATAATGCGCCACCAAGACCGCGTTTTTCTCCTTCAGCAAAGCCTTGATTTCGTCTTTCAGACGGCCTGCCGTCTCGCGGTCGGGCGTATCGGCAACCTTCGCCCACGCCTGACGGATTTGGCAGGCGGAAGTCGGCGTTTGGATAAGGGGCATATCGTAATCGAAGGAGCGGCGGGCGGCGGTTTGCATGATGTTTCCTTGTAACTGTTTTTCAGACGGCATAAAGGTTTGCCGTCTGTTTTTCAAACTGTTTTTATATTATGCTCAACTTGAGTATAATATGCAAGGTCGTCTGAAAACCGCTTTGGTTTACAATAAGGTTTTCTCTTGAATGAAAGCCACGCATGGATGCCTATCCTGAAACAGCGGTCAATCCGCAAAGTATCGTTGAGCTTGTTCCTGTACTGATCGCCATTACAAACGGCAGCTTGAGGGTTTTGACAGTTGCCCAGGGAGAGTTATTACCCAATGGCTTGCTTGCACCGCTTCGCCACTCCTTGCAGGCAGGGGTCAGAATGTGGGTTGCCAAGCAGACATCACAGCCTATGGGCTATGTAGAACAGCTTTACACGTTTGTGGATACGAGCCGCCAAAATGAACAAGGCCTGCCTGTCTTATACGTCAGCTATCTAGGGCTGGTGCGTGAGGCAGCCGACAACATCCTGCATCCCGATGCGAAATGGCAGGACTGCTACTGCTATTTTCCGTGGGAAGATTTACGTAGCGCCGGTAGGCAACATGAGACCATCGTCAGCCGCCTGCGCATTTGGGCAAACTCGGCGGATACGGAGGAAATGCGCCAAAAGCGGCTCAAGCGCATTCATTTGTGCTGGGGGGTAGAACCGGAAAACTGGTCGGAAGAATACGTTTTGCAACGCTATGAAATGCTGTATGAAAGCGGCCTGATAGCGGAAGCCGCCGAGCCGCAGGCAAACTTTGATTTCGCGCTCACGGGGCAGCCCATGCGCCACGACCATCGCCGTGTACTGGCGACAGCCTTATCCCGCCTACGCGCCAAAATCAAATACCGCCCCGTAATTTTCGAACTGATGCCGCCCGAATTTACACTGCTGCAACTACAAAACAGCGTCGAAGCCATCAGCGGCCGATTGTTGCATAAGCAAAACTTCCGCCGACAGATTCAGCAGCAAAACCTCATCGAGCCGTCGGATACCGGCGTATCGGGCAGTAAAGGCCGTCCCGCGCAGCTTTACCGCTTCCGCGACGACGTCCTGCCCGACAGGCTGATTTCGGACATCGGACTGCCGCTGGGCAGCCGTTAGCCCGTTTTCAGACGACCTATAGTGGATTAACAAAAATCAGGACAAGGCGACGAAGCCGCAG
>NZ_JBQCXF010000693.1:0-1396 GCF_051956635.1 Neisseria sp. P0022.S010
TTCCAAAAAGAATTGAAACGCCATTACCCGATGGGCAATCTGTTTGCGCACGTTATCGGTTTTACCAATATCGACGGCAAAGGTCAGGAGGGCTTGGAGCTTTCCCGTGAAGACAGCCTGCGCGGTGAAGATGGCGCGAAAGTCGTATTGCGCGACAACAAAGGCAATATCGTAGACAGCCTCGACTCTCCACGCAACAGCGTGCCTAAAAACGGCCAAGACATGATTTTGTCTTTGGATCAGCGCATTCAGACGCTGGCATATGACGAGTTGAACAAAGCTGTGGCTTATCACAAGGCCAAAGCGGGTACGGTTGTGGTATTGGATGCGCAAACCGGCGAAATTTTGGCTTTGGTCAACAGCCCGGCTTACGATCCGAATCAGCCCGGCCAAGCCAATAGCGAACAGCGCCGCAACCGCGCCGTAACCGACATGATCGAACCTGGTTCTGCCATGAAGCCGTTTACCATTGCCAAAGCGCTGGATTCCGGCAAAGTGGATACGACCGATACATTCAACACCTTGCCTTACAAAATCGGCCCGGCCACCGTACAAGATACCCACGTTTATCCTACTTTGGATGTGCGCGGCATTATGCAAAAATCTTCCAACGTCGGCACCAGTAAACTTTCTGCCATGTTTACGCCTAAAGAAATGTACGATTTCTATCATGATTTGGGTGTGGGCGTGCGCATGCATTCAGGCTTCCCGGGTGAAACGGCAGGTTTGTTGAGAAGCTGGCGCAGATGGCAAAAAATCGAACAGGCAACCATGTCTTTCGGTTATGGCCTGCAATTGAGCCTGTTGCAATTGGCGCGTGCCTATACTGTCTTGACCCATGACGGTGAATTGTTGCCGGTCAGCTTTGAAAAACAAGCGGTTGCACCTAAAGGCAAGCGCGTTATCAAAGCCTCTACCGCAAAAAAAGTGCGTGAGTTGATGGTTTCCGTTACTGAGGCCGGCGGTACCGGTACTGCCGGTGCCGTGGATGGTTTCGACGTAGGTGCGAAAACCGGTACGGCGCGCAAACTGGTCAATGGCCGCTATGTGGACAACAAACACGTCGGTACGTTCATCGGTTTTGCTCCGGCTAAAAATCCACGCGTGATTGTGGCCGTTACCATCGACGAGCCGACTGCAAACGGCTATTACGGCGGCGTGGTTGCGGGTCCTGTATTCAAAGAAGTCATGAGCGGAAGCTTGAACATCTTGGGCGTTTCCCCAACCAAGCCTTTAAGTAATGCCGCTACTGTCAAAGTACCGTCATAATCCAAACAATCAAAGAGATATTGTTTATGTTCAGCAAGTTAACCCCCTTGGCTGAAACCAACTTTCCGCCTCTGCTGTGTGAAAACGCAGCAGGGCGTTTGTTGCATTCAGACAGCCGACAAATTAA
>NZ_JBQCXF010000694.1:0-1389 GCF_051956635.1 Neisseria sp. P0022.S010
TACGGCGACGGTGTGCGCTTGGAAGTAGCAGACACTTGTCCGGCGCATATTCACGACTTCCTGCTTGCCCAGTTCAAGCTGACCTCTGCCGAGCTGTATCAGGTCAAAGGGCCGGTCAATTTGGTGCGCCTCAATGCCGTCCCCGATTTGGTGGACAGGCCGGATTTGAAGTTTCCGCCGCGCAATGCAGGCCGTCTGAAAGCCTTGCGCAAAAACGGTTCCGTGTTCAAACTGGTTAAACAGTCGCCGATTTTGTTGCATCATCCGTATCAGTCGTTTGATCCGGTTGTCCAAATGATACGCGAGGCAGCGGCCGATCCGGATGTATTGGCCGTCAAAATGACCATCTACCGCACCGGCAGCAATTCCGAGCTTGTGCGCGCATTGATGAAGGCCGCACTGGCGGGCAAGCAGGTTACCGTCGTGGTCGAACTGATGGCGCGTTTTGACGAAGCCAACAACGTCAATTGGGCGAAACAGCTCGAAGAGGCAGGCGCGCACGTCGTGTACGGCGTATTCGGCTACAAAGTCCATGCCAAAATGGCTTTGGTTATCCGCCGCGAAGACGGAGTGCTCAAGCGTTATGCACACCTCGGTACTGGCAACTACCACCAAGGCACATCGCGCATCTACACCGACTTCGGCATCATCACCGCTGACGAACAAATCACTGCCGATGTGAACATTCTGTTTATGGAAATCACAGGCTTGGGCAAGCCGGGCCGTCTGAACAAGCTCTATCAAAGCCCGTTTACCCTGCACAAAATGGTCATCGACCGCATCAAGCAGGAAACAGAACACGCCAAAGCAGGCAAACCGGCGCGGATTACCGCCAAGATGAACTCACTCATCGAGCCGAGCGTGATTGATGCGCTGTATCAAGCCAGCGCGGCAGGTGTGCAAATTGATCTGATTGTGCGCGGTATGTGTACTTTGCGCCCGGGTGTAAAAGGCTTGTCCGAAAACATCCGCGTCCGTTCCATCATCGGCCGCCAACTCGAACACTCGCGCGTGTATTGCTTCCATAACAACGGCGCAGACGATACCTTTATCTCCAGCGCCGACTGGATGGGTCGCAACTTCTTCCGCCGCATTGAAGTCGCCACGCCGATTACCACGCCCGAACTCAAAGAACGCGTGATCCGCGAAGGTTTGGAAATGGCTTTGGAAGACAATACCCAGGCTTGGCTGATGCAGCCTGATGGCAGCTATGTTCGCACCCAGCCGCAAGACGGCGAGCCTGCGTTTGGTTTGCAGGAAGGTTTGTGGAAAATATACGGACGTTAAATTAAATAATGTCTCAGTCCACCTGAAACGCAGGTTTCAGACGGCCTTTTTTGATTTTGACGTTATAATTCCGTTTCCCAATCTTTCAGACGGCCTTTCCTA
>NZ_JBQCXF010000695.1:0-1372 GCF_051956635.1 Neisseria sp. P0022.S010
GCCTACAACAAGGCCAACCCCTTCCCCGCCACCCTGCTCGTCCGCCAGAAAATCACCGGCCGCGATTCGGAAAAAGACGTGCGCCACATCGAAATCGACCTCTCCGGCTCCGGCCTGCAATACCGCGCGGGCGACGCGCTGGGCGTATGGTTTGAGAACGACCCCGCCGTCGTGGACGAAATCCTCGCCGCCGTCTCGCTCAAGGGCGACGAGCCGGTGAATGCGGGCGGGCAGGGCAAAACCGTGCGCGAAGCCCTGCTGCACGATTGGGAAATCGGCCTGAACACCCCGCAGTTCGTGCAGGGCTACGCCGAAATCTCCGGCAATCCCGAGCTGAAGCAGGCCGCCGCCGACGCTTCCGCCTACGCCGCCGCCAACCCGATTGCCGGCATCGTGTCGCAATACCCCGCCGCGCTCACCGCCGAGCAGCTCGCCGGCCTGCTGCGCCCGCTCGCCCCGCGCCTCTACTCCATCTCCTCCGCGCCCGAAGAAGTGGGCGAGGAAGTGCACCTCACCGTGGGCGTGCTGCGCTACGAACACAACGGCATCTCGCGTACCGGCGCCGCCTCCGGCTTTCTGGGTGAACGTTTGGAAGAAGAAGGCAGCGTGCGCGTGTTCGTGGAGGAAAACCCCCGCTTCAGGCTACCTGAAAACCCCGATACGCCCGTGATCATGATCGGCGCGGGCACCGGCGTCGCCCCCTTCCGCGCCTTCATGCAGCAGCGCGCCGCCAACGGCGACAGTGGCAAAAACTGGCTGATTTTCGGCAACCAGCACTTCACCCAAGACTTCCTCTACCAAACCGAATGGCAGGGCTGGGCGAAAGACGGCCTGCTCAACAAATACGACTTCGCCTGGTCGCGCGATCAGGAAGAGAAAATCTACGTGCAGCACAAAATCCGCGAAGAAGCCGCCGAACTGTGGCAGTGGCTGCAGCAGGGCGCGCACATCTACGTGTGCGGCGACGCCTCGCGCATGGCCAAAGACGTGGAGCAGGCCCTGCTCGACACCATCGCCGAACAAGGCGGCCTGAGCCCCGACGACGCAGACGAATACCTCGACAACCTGCGCCAGGAAGGCCGCTACCAGCGCGACGTATATTGAAAACAGCGGCTGTTTTTCAGGCAGCCCCGCCAGGCAAAAAAAGGCTACCTGAAAATCAAAAAACCATTTTCAGACGGCCTTTCCCCAAGGCGGCCAAGCTGCAAGCAGGAAAGGCTACCTGAAAAATTATTTGCCATGTTATTCAAATAATTGTTTCAGCGGCGGATTGAATATCCGTATCCGGCAAATCCGCCGCCCCAAATGTCGGTTTCGAGAATCCGGCCTGGCGGTTTTCAGGCAGCCCGATTAGGAAACGGCAGTAGGACGG
>NZ_JBQCXF010000696.1:0-1356 GCF_051956635.1 Neisseria sp. P0022.S010
TTTCATGCCTATCTTTTATTGGCTGATGTCTTCCAGCGTACGGCCTTTGGTTTCTTCACCCAATACCAAGATTACCGCCACAATCAGCAGCATAACCAGCGCAAACATCATAAAGATATTGCCGAAGCCGCCGCTGTTGCCCACCATCGCCGCCACTACCATGGGCGCGAGTATGCCGCCGACGCGGCCGATGGCGCCTGCCCAGCCGGATGCGAAGGCACGGAAGCGCAAGGGGTAGAGTTCGGGGGTGTAGGTGTACAAAACGCCCCATGCACCCAAGTTGAAGAAGGACATCAGGCTGCCCCAGATCATGACTTCGGCCGCAGTGGTGCTTTGCCCGAAAAACCATGCGCACACGGCGCAAGCGGCCAGAAAGCCTGCCAGCGTTGCTTTGCGGCCGATTCTTTCCACCAAAGCCGCGGCGGCAATATAGCCGGGCAGTTGCGCCACAATCATCACCAGCACATATTCAAAGGTTTTGACCACTGTATTGCCCTGCTCGACCAGCAGTTTGGGCAACCAAGTGAAAATGCCGTAATACGAAAACACGATGCCGAACCAAACCAGCCACAGCATCAGCGTGCGCCGTGCAAACGGATGTTGCCAAAGTTGGACGAAGCGGATGCGTTCACGCGGGGCAGCCGGTGCGGCAACGGCTTCTGTCGGCGGCGTTATGCCCGATTGAGTTTCCAGCGCGGATACCAAACGGTGCGCTTCGTTGGTTTTGCCGCGGGAAAGCAGGTAAGGCACGGATTCGGGAACGAACTTCAACACCAACGGCACATAAAACAGGGGCAAGGCACCGAATAAAAACGCGCTGTGCCAGCCGGTTTGCGGAATAAAGAAATAAGACACCAGCGCGGCCGAAAGCCAGCCCAAGCCCCAAAAGCTTTCCAGCAACACAATAAAACGGCCGCGTACTTTCGGCGGCGCATATTCGCTGACCAGCGACACGGCGACAGGCAGTTGGCCGCCCAAACCGACACCGACAAAAAAGCGGCACACCAGCAAAACCGTCAAATCAGGCGCGAGCGCGCACAAACCTGTGGCAATGCTGTACACCACCATCGTGCCGGCAAAAACGGTTTTCCGTCCAAACCTGTCCGCCAGCCAGCCGCTGAATACCGCGCCCAAGGCCATACCGACAAAGGCAATGCTGACAATCCAGCCCAACTGCGCCGGAGCCAGCGCCCAATCTTTGCCCAAAGCCGGCAATACAAACGACACCAAGCCTGTATCCATGGCATCAAACAGCCAGCCTATACCGACCAACACCAAAAGTTTGTAATGAAAGCGGGAGGGCGGCAGATTATGCAGCCGCGTCAGAATATCCATAGTTCTTTCCTTTGTTTGTGT
>NZ_JBQCXF010000697.1:0-1351 GCF_051956635.1 Neisseria sp. P0022.S010
GTTTCAGACGGCCTTGGGATTATTGTTCGGAAGGGAGTTTGAGGAAATGCTCGCGATAATGGCGCATTTCTTCGATGCTTTCGAGGATGTCGTCCAATGCCTTGTGCGAACCGCGTTTGACCACGCTTTTGGCAACGGCCGGATTCCAGCGTTTGGCCAATTCTTTCAGCGTGGATACGTCTAAGTTGCGGTAGTGGAAATAGGTTTCCAAGCGCGGCATGTATTTGACCATGAAGCGGCGGTCTTGATGGATAGAGTTGCCGCACATGGGCGTGGATTTCTCGGGTATCCATGCGGACATGAAGTCCAGCAGGTTTTGCTCGACTTCGGCTTCGGTCAGTTTGGATTCGCGCACGCGTTGGGTCAGGCCGGTGCGGCCGTGAGTGGCGGTGTTCCATTCGTCCATGCCGTCGAGCAATTCGTCGCTTTGATGGATGACGTATACGTCCGATTGCGCCAGTACGTTCAAATCGGAGTCGGTAATGATCATGGCGACTTCGATAATGCGATCGTGTTCCGGGTTGAGGCCGGTCATTTCCATATCGAGCCAGCAGAGATTGTTTGCGTTTTGGGTCATTTCAGACGGCCTTGTGTTTTCAGTTGGCAGTATTATAAAGGATAAAGGTTCGGGCCGTCTGAAAGCATTTGTAACAAGTTGTGCAATCTCTTGATATAATCGTCCGTTACACAAAAATTCACCGCCAAAAATCATGAACCCAAGCCCTTTGCTCGATATTATCGATAAGCCTCAGGATTTGCGCCGTCTGGAGAAAAAACAGCTGCCGCAAGTCGCCGCCGAATTGCGCGAATTTCTGTTGGATTCCGTCGGTAAGACGGGCGGCCATTTCGCCAGTAACTTGGGCGCGGTCGAGCTGACGGTGGCACTGCATTATGTGTACGACACGCCCGAAGACCATTTGGTCTGGGATGTCGGCCACCAAAGCTATCCGCACAAAATCCTGACCGGCCGCAAAAATCAAATGCACACCATGCGCCAATACGGCGGTTTGGCCGGTTTTCCGAAACGCAGCGAGTCGGAATACGACGCGTTCGGCGTGGGCCATTCTTCCACATCCATCGGCGCGGCATTGGGTATGGCCGTTGCGGACAAACAGTTGGGCAACAAGCGCCGCAGCGTCGCCATCATCGGCGACGGAGCCATGACCGCGGGTCAGGCGTTTGAGGCCCTGAACTGCGCAGGCGATATGGATGTCGATTTGCTGGTCATCCTCAACGACAACGAAATGTCGATTTCCCCCAATGTCGGCGCGCTGCCGAAATACCTTGCCAGCAACGTCGTGCGCGATATGCACGGCCTGTTGAGCACCATCAAAGCCCAATCGAGCAAAGT
>NZ_JBQCXF010000698.1:0-1351 GCF_051956635.1 Neisseria sp. P0022.S010
CTGCATTACAGACCGTTCATCTGAATTGCTTCAAACCACTTTGTCGGATTTTCCTATAGTATGTTGTGTTTCTCCGTATCGAAGGGGTTTGAGCGGTCGAAATACCGTATTGCTTAGATATTAAAGCTTCGTGCTTTGAAATGAGTGAATTTTTGTTTTAAGTGTCGTAATCTCTTGCTAATTACTCCCAGCTGCAAGAGTTTCAGGGTTGCCCCCCCTTGGGCAGCCCTTCTTTTTTATCTTCCATTTTTTCAGCAATCAAGCCTTCCCTGCCCTATACACATAGCCAAAATTGCAGGCAAGGCCGCCCTTCTCCTCAACTTCCAATCTTCTTCAATTCATTATTCGGCATCACCAGCCAAACCTGTGCCTTTTTAACTTGAGCCGCAGTACGGATGGCCGCCTCATCCATAATGGAGAACGCTGTAGAAAAGGCATCGGCAACCGCCGCACTCTCCGCCATGACGCTCATGCTTTTATAACGCGGTTGGCTTCCGCCTGTACGCGGATCAAAAAGATGGGTAAATTTGGCAGCTTCGTCCATTACCGTGCCATAGCCGCCCGATGTGGCAAAGGCTTGGTTTTTCATGGCAATGGTGGTTAGGATTTGGTCTTCTTGGTCAGGATTGCGAATGCTGACATTCCACTCGCGCTGGTTGGCATTATCAAAGCCGTAAATCTCCCCCATATCAATCAATGCTTGGGTAACGCCTTGCTGCTTTAATAATTCGACTACTTTATCAGTGATATAACCCTGCGCAATGCCGTTGAGCGACAAGCCCATGCCTTTTTGGGCAAAACGGATTTCTTTGGTATCAAAATCGACTTTGTTGAAATCCACTAATTTGAGCGTGTCTTTGATACTGCGTGCGGATGGCGGCATTTCGGTTTTTGGGTTTCGCCTGAAATGGTCGGCATACAGATTCCACAAAGGCTGAATGCTGGGATCAAATGCACCCTGCGTCAGCTGATGGATATCTCGGCTGATGCTGAGCAGCTGCAAAAAATCGGATGGCGGATTTTTCAGACGGCCTTCTCGGTTTAAACGGCTGATCAGGCTGTCGTCCCGATACAGGCTGAAGATTTTTTCCAACCGTGAAACTTCCGCCAATACTTTGTTGACCAATATTTCCGCCTGCTTGCGCTCAACGCCGAACAAACGCAATTCCGCCCCCGAACCCAATACAATGCCTCTCCAAATAACTGGCTGCTCTTCTTGATTCAGGCTGGCCGGATGAGTCGGCTGATTGGTTCTGCGGCTAATGGCAAAGGGAATACCAACGCCGGCAGCAAGTGTGGCGGCGATGGCAAGGAAACGGCGGCGCGTTACCGGGATGGACATGGAGTATTC
>NZ_JBQCXF010000699.1:0-1343 GCF_051956635.1 Neisseria sp. P0022.S010
ATTATTACGGCATCCGTTTATGATTGGTCGATAGTTTTATCCAGTCCTTGGGTCAGACCGTTGATGTCGCCACCATTCAGTCCCAACTCTTTCAAGAGACCGTCAACCAACGGGGCTTGGCTGCGGTAGCGCAGGGCGCTATTGACCATTTGGTCTGCAAGGCTGGCTTGTGTGGTTTGGCCGTCTGAAACACCTTCCGCACCGTTTGCACCACCGGCAAAGCCACCCAGACCATTAACTTGCAAAATCTTGATGTCTTCGATTTTTTCCATCGGGCGGACGGATTCGCGGATGATGTCAGGAAGATGTTTCAAGAGGGCAAGGCGGACTTGCATTTCAACCTGTTCAACGCTCAGGACGTTGGCAGCTTCGTTCACAGCGCGGGTACCTTCGGCATCAACCTTGTATTGTTGCTCTTGCGCTTGTGCCAACAGAATTTTGGCATCGGCCTCCCCCTTGGCTTGCAGGCGTTGTTTCTCGGCTTCGGCTTCGGCGGCGATGCGCACGGCTTCGGCGCGGTCTTGCGCGGCCTGTTTCTCGGCTTCCGCAGCGACGGTAAGCGAAATCGCATCTTTTTGCGCGGCTTCTTCGGCGGCAATCAGCTCGACGGCTTTGGCACGTTCGGCGCGTTCGGTTTCGCGCACGGTAATCACGCTCTCTTCTTCACGCACGGCGGTGGCACGGGCTTTGTCGGCCTCGGCTTTGGCTTCGGATTCGGCACGCGATTTCTCGGCAACGGCGATGGCGCGGTCTTGTTCGGCAAGCTCAATAGCTTTGCGGCGTTCGACCTCCGCCTGCTCGACGGCTTGGGCTTTGCGGATGTCTTCGTTTTTAATGTCGCGTTCGGCGGCGATGCGTTTCAAATCCACTTCGCGTTCGGCGGCAATTTTGGCTTCTTCCGCTTCGCGTTTTTTCTGCGCTTCCTGCTCAGCGATGCTGGCTTCCTGTTCGGCGCGGCGCACGGCGATTTCGCGTTCTTGTTCGAGTTTGGCGTATTCTTCTTCGCGCGAGATTTTCAAGCGTTGCTGCTCGGCTTCGAGGTTTTTGGTTTTAATCGCCAAATCGGTGTCTTGTTCGATTTCGTTACGTTTTTTGCGGCGGCCTTCGATGGTTTCGGTCAGTTTGGTCAGACCTTCCGCGTCAAAGGCATTTTGCGGGTTGAAAAACTCAAAGCTGGTTTGATCGAGGCCGGTCAGGGAAACGGTTTCGAGTTCGAGGCCGTTTTTAAACAAATCTTCGCTGACGACTTGTTGCACTTTTTGAACGAAATCAACACGTTTCTCGTGCAGCTCTTCCATCGCCATTTCAGCGGCAACGGCGCGTAGGGCATCGACGAATTTACC
>NZ_JBQCXF010000700.1:0-1339 GCF_051956635.1 Neisseria sp. P0022.S010
GTTTCAAGACTACGCCCTTTTGCCGCATTTAACCGCCCTCGACAACGTCGGCTTCGGCCTCAAAATGCGCCGTCTGCCCAAAGCCGAAATCGAAGAACAATCCATGCAAGCCTTGCGCGACATCGGTTTGGAACACGAAGCGCAACGCAAACCTGAAAGCCTCTCCGGCGGCGAACAGCAACGCCTCGCCCTCGCGCGCGCCCTAATCACGCGCCCGTCGCTGTTGCTCTTGGACGAAGCCTTCTCCAGCCTCGACACCCACCTGCGCCACCACCTGCGCACCCTGACCGCCGAACGCATCCGCAGTCAAAACATCCCCGCCATCCTCGTGACCCACTCCGCCGAAGAAGCCTGCACCATGGCCGATACCATCGCCATCATGCACGAAGGCCGCATCCTCCAACACGGCACGCCGGAAACCCTTATCCGCCGCCCCGTCAACGCCCAAGCCGCCCTGTTACTCGGTTTGGCCAACACCGACGACACACGCTACATTCCCCAACACGCCATCCGATTCGACCCGAACGGCACAGCCGTCCGCATCAGCGAATCTGTCCCCCTCGCCGAAGGCACGCGCCTTACCCTCGCCCATCCGCAATACGGCGATTTGATTTGGTATCCCCACGCCGATCACAATACGGACAAACCGCAAACCGGACAGGAAATCCGCATCAGCGTGGATGAAAGTCAGATTGTTTGGTTTGATTGAATTTGATGGAATTGAGAAAAAGAAACAGGCCGTCTGAAATTTAAGTTTCAGACGGCCTTTGGGGTTACTTGGGTTGTAAAGATAATGGGTTTTGCGAGTTTGGTAGGTCGGATGCTTGAATCGACGGCTGATTGCCAAATGGCAACGGTTTGCTTGGGCAGCAGCGTGGTTTCCCTTACGGAGCTATGTCGGATTCGAGAATCCGACCTACGGCTGCTATATTTATTGAATGCATAGTTTATTTCATGCTTGAGGGAATGTTTCTCCTGTTATGTGAGATAAGTTTGGAATAATAAAAGGTGGATGGGATGCAATGCTAACTAATTTAATATTGGCCTTACATTTTCCTTTTTTATTTCTTGTTGTATCCCTATTCATATAATTTACTATTTTCACAGAAGTCCAATCTCCCATTAATCTATTTTCCGTTTCGTAACTAGGAATACCGATATGGTAATGCCATAACCCATATTCTAAAGCGAAATTACGTTTATTATCATCAGGAACAGCCGCAGATGATTTATTACGTCCGCACAAAGGTGGTGCAGTAAAACCATGATTGCGATAATTTGCAATAAATTGACTAATTATCTTTTGTTCTGCTGATGGGAGTTGTGGATAATCTTGTTT
>NZ_JBQCXF010000701.1:0-1331 GCF_051956635.1 Neisseria sp. P0022.S010
CCGAATAGCAGGAAAATGCCGATAAAAAGCTGCGCGATGTTGGCAAGTATACCGGCTTGGTTTTGTGCGCCGAGGTCCGCCCAAACGGATGTATGTGTGTCGATAGCAATAGACTGTACAAAAAGATAGAGAGAGAACTGGTAAATTAGGTCAGGGATGGCTTGGAAAACAGTATATATGCCTATTAATACAATACCGGTCGTCAGCCATGGTGCAGGGTGTTTGGGGGCTTCCTGTACGGTTTGCAGATGTTCGGGCAACAGGCGGTTGGCAATGGTGGCAGGGAAACACCATAGCAGCAGCCATGCAATTAAATACAAGCCGTAGAGCATCAGTACGGATGAGATTTGTTTACTGCCATACATGCTTTCTGTCTGTACGAATATGGTCGCGATGCTACCAAGTGTTTGTACGATACCGATTAAAACAACCAAGCGGATGGCGACAATCAGGATTTGCTTAGGGGACATGGATTTCTTTCATTATTTGTTGGATCTAGAACATCTAAAAAAACGTTTCAGGTTTTCAGACGGCCTATTATCGATTTATAAGGACTCAATTTTTCTCAACAATTCACGCAATGCTTGGGCGCGGTGGCTTTCGGCATTTTTGATTTCAGGGTCAAGCTCGGCGGCGGTGCAACCGTGTTCGGCCAGATAAAAATGCGGGTCGTAACCGAAGCCGTTTGTGCCGGCTGCCTCTGCCTGCCATTGTCCGCGCCAGATGCCTTCTGCGATGATGGGTTGCGGGTCGTTTTCGTGGCGGACGAGTACGAGCACGCAGACGTAGTAACAGCTTTTATCGTCTGTATCGGCAAGATCGGCAGACAGTTTGGCGTTGTTTGCGGCATCGGATTTGGGGTTTTCGCCTGCATAACGGGCGGAGAAAATGCCGGGTGCGCCGTTTAAGGCGTTGGTGCAGATGCCGGAATCGTCGGCAAGTGCCGGTAAGCCGCTGTATTTGGCGGCATGGCGTGCTTTAGCCAGGGCATTTTCAACAAAGGTATGGTACGGCTCGGGACATTCGGGCGTATTGAACTGCGATTGTGGCAGGACTTCGATGTTTAAGTCGGCAAAGAGGCGGGAAAATTCTTTGAGTTTGCCTGCGTTGCCACTGGCAAGGACGATTTTTTCAAACATGGTTTTTCCTTAATGGTTTTCGGTTTGCTGCATACGAGCCATTTGTGCGCGTGCTTTGTGGCGGATGTAAAGGGCAAGGCTGCCGATTTGGGCAAAAACGGCGGCAAAGGCAAACAGAAAGGCGGCAACGGCAAATTGTTTGCTGTGAATGCTCAGAAGATAAGCGCCCAACAGAATCAGTACGATAAACAT
>NZ_JBQCXF010000702.1:0-1313 GCF_051956635.1 Neisseria sp. P0022.S010
GGCGTAACGATATAAAGTAAAAATTATTTGATTGTTGACTTTGACATTTTGCTGACAATAAGGCCGTCTGAAATCCTGTTTTCAGACGGCCCTGCTTTATCCTTTTCTTTTATTTCCCAACATATCCAGCAATCCTGCCAGATTGCTTTTTCCTTCTTCCTTGCTCACAATCGGCTCGCCGCCTTTGCGGCCAAGGATTTTGATGTCTTCCTGCGGCATTTCGTCTATGAAACGGCTCGGCTCGGGGAATTGCCATGTGCCTTGTTTTTTGCGTTTGAGGCAGTGGGTCAGTGTAAGTTGGCGTTTGGCGCGGGTAATGCCGACGTACATCAGACGGCGCTCTTCTTCGACGTTGTCTTCTTCTATACTGTCATTATGCGGCAAGATGCCTTCTTCGCAACCGACAAGGAAAACGTAGGGGTATTCTAAACCTTTGGAAGCGTGCAGGGTGGAGAGTTTGACAGCATCGACTTCTTCTTCGCTTTTACCCTCCAAAAGCGTCATCAGGGCGATGGTTTGGGCAAGCTCGATGATGTTTTTACCATCTTGCTCACCTTTGCGTTCCAGCCAGCCGGTCAGGTCGGTAACGTTACGCCATTTGATCTCGCCTGCTTTGCCTTCCTCATTGGCTAGCAAGTGGTTTTCGTAGTCGATTTCTTTGAGCAGGCTGTTGATGAGTTTGCCCGCTTCGCTGGTTTCGGCTTTGGCACGGTAGCTTTCAATCATATCCATAAAGGCTTGCAGGTGTTGGCGGTTGGTATGGTTCAACAGGACAAGCGCTTCTTCTGTTTGCGCGGCTTCATACAGGCTGCATTCGTGTTCGTGCGCGTAGGTGTTGAGCTTGCCCAGCGTTACATCGCCGATGCCGCGTTTGGGCGTGGTTACAGCGCGCAGGAAGGCAGGATCGTCGTTGGGGTTGGCAAGCAGGCGCAAATAGGACAAAACGTCTTTGATTTCGGCTTTGTCAAAAAAGCTTTGCCCGCCGGAGAGTTGATAAGGGACGCGCGCGCTACGTAAGGCCTCTTCAAAAATCCGCGCCTGATGGTTGCCGCGGTATAATACGGCGAAATCGGCGTATTGGGTTTTATCGCCGCCGACCAGCTTCTGCTTGACGATTTGGCTGACGACCCAGTCGGCTTCGTGTTGTTCGTTTTGGCAGGCAACGACTTTGACGATTTCTCCTTCGCCGAACTGCGACCAAAGTTTTTTGGTGAACAGCTTGGGATTGTTTTCAATCACTTTGTTGGCGATTTTGAGAATCCGCGCGGTGGAGCGGTAGTTTTGCTCCAGTTTGATGACTTTCATCTGCGGAT
>NZ_JBQCXF010000703.1:0-1309 GCF_051956635.1 Neisseria sp. P0022.S010
CACAAAATGGTTGGCAACTGCTGCATACCCATGCTTCCCTGCCGATGACCCTCAGCAGCAGCATGCCTTGGCAAATCGGTTTCATTAATATCGAAAGCCCTGGACGCGGCATAACCGTTTCCGCTATGGGCATCAACGGCGCGCAGTTATCCCAATGGTCAAAATGGCGGCCGGGCATGTGGGAAGATTTGGCACAAACCAAAGCCGATTTAATCATCCTTGCCTACGGTACCAATGAAGCCTTTTCCGGCAATCTCGATATTTCCTCTACCGAGCAGACATGGCGCAATTACATCCGTCAAATCAAAAACACCCTGCCCAACGCAGGTATCCTGATCCTCGGCGCTCCGGAATCTTTGAAAACCGCCTACGGCAGCTGCGGCAACCGCCCTGTCTTGCTCAGCGAAATACAACAAATGCAGCAACGTGTTGCCCGTGATGAAAAAATCATGTTCTGGTCTTGGCAGGATGCAATGGGCGGAGCATGTAGCATGAAAAACTGGATGGCTCAAGGCTTGGCAGCCAAAGATGGCGTTCACTTCTCTGCACAAGGTTATGAAACTGCAGCCGATAAGCTTGCCGACAGCCTGATCCGCTTTGCCCAATAAATTGGCAAAAACCTAAGTATTTTTCATTAACAGCACACAAAAGGCCGTCTGAAATTAATATTTCAGACGGCCTTTTGTTTATCGCTTATTCAGCAAACTGCTTAATTTTTAAGCCAACATATTGCTGCTCATTCGTTGCGTTTGGTTTTCCGTAAAACGAACCAATCTTGCCTGCTTATCAAAGCCTAATGGCTTGGCAACAAGGCGGTTGGGCAATTTGTTCAAATGATGGTTGTAGCTTCCGGCTCTGCGGTTGTAAGTGCGGCGTGCCGATGTAACTTCCGCTTCTGCAGCATCCAGCATTTCCATCAAACCGGCCAATTTCTCATCAGGATACTGTTTCAAAAGGCCGTTGACGGCAATTTGCAATTTTTTCAGCGCATAATTCAATGCTGTTTCGACTTCGCACAGATGTTTGATTTTAGATTCGGAAAAGGTTTTGGCAGTTTGCGCCAATGCGGTTTCGACTTCAGCACACATCTGCTGAACGTTTGGATCCGATGCAATGCCCTGCTCTTGCAGATGTTTGCTGTATGCATCCAATACATGACGGACGGCCTGATGTCGGCAGTCGAGCGCAATGCGCAAAGAAACAAAGGATTCGCGACAGTCTTTTTTGCGGTCTTTCAACTGTTGTTTGAAATACAATAAGACGGCGGCGATTGATACGAAGATAAGTGTAAGACTAATAATGCCCATAG
>NZ_JBQCXF010000704.1:0-1294 GCF_051956635.1 Neisseria sp. P0022.S010
TTGTAGAACTGTATAATCCCCTGTTTGATTTTTTGCACTGCTTTGCATGAAGTGAATATCTTTTGTTGGCATGGTTCCTGGCGGACAGTTTTGGCATTTCCCAGTCAAACCTAATACATCAATCCACCTCTGCATGTTCGGCGCAAACTGATAAAAATTACTTCCACCCCATAACCCAATCGGATCCTGATTAACAAACCGCCCCGCATCAGGCTCATAATACCTGAAGAAGTTGTAGTGCAGCCCCGTCTCACGGTCGGCGTACTGATTCTGTAATCGGAAGAGTTGGTGAGCAGTTCCCGTTATGTTGGTTTCACTCTTCAGTTTGCCCCAACCGTAATAATCCCCGAACCAAACCAGATTGCCTTCGCCATCGGTCATCTCACGCGGGATGCCGATTTGATCGCAGTGGAAATAGTAGGTTTGTTGGCCGCTTTCGCCTTCTTCGTTAGTCCGGTTATGTACCTGTGCCAAGGGTTCGTAGCTGTCGGGATTGGTGTAGATATAGGTATACCTGCCGTCCGGTTGGATTTCCTGTAAGAGGTGGCTGCCGTCCCAAACGAATCCGGTTTCCTCTTCGAGGCCTTCTGGAACTTCTTCGTTTTTCAGACGGCCTTTGCCTATTCTTCTGCCCAAGGCATCGTAGGTGTAGGACCAAGTTTCTTTTGTGCCGTCTTTTTTGAAGATTTCGGCTTTAACCAATTGGTCATGCAGATCGTAGAAATAGTTCTGTACTTCGCCGTCGGCCAGTTCGCGGTGGATAAGGTTGCCGAAGTCGTCGTAGTAATAGGTCGTGCCGTTGTAGGTTTTCAGGCGGTTGTCGGTGATGGCGGAGCGGCCGTCTGAAAGCGGTGCAGCCGTTTTGCCCTCTCCCCGACCCTCTCCCACGGGAGAGGGGGCAGGGTATGGTTTGACCTTAGGGCGGAAGGTTTGTGCGGGCTACGGTTTTCTTTGAATGTGCAGGCTGCTTTTGAACTGTTTTAGAGCTTTGAAAGCAGCCTGCACTTTTTCAGGTAGCCTGAAGGGAGTGCGTGGGCAGCACATACCCACCCTGCGTTGGGACTGAGGTCATTTGAACAGAAACCGCGTGCGTGCGTTCCGCACACACCCTACGTCGGGATTGGAGGTTTCATGCGGGCTACGGCTTGCTTGGGCTACTTTACAGTTGATAATTAAATTTAGAAAATTATGTCTCATACTCTATTTTTTAACATAAATTCTTTTTTTAAATGTTCTAAAATATTATCTAACTCTTCCTTGCTTAAAATTTGGTTGGTCTTAGTAAATTTTGCTG
>NZ_JBQCXF010000705.1:0-1288 GCF_051956635.1 Neisseria sp. P0022.S010
TTGCAACACAAAGCAATATGGTTTGAAAAAGGGCCGTCTGAACGATTGGGTTTCAGACGGCCTCGGTATCAGCGTAGGTTAAGCACCTTATCCGCTGTTTTATTTACATTTGGTTTTGGCCAAATTCACGGCGGCGGTCAGGCTTTTTTCGTTGACTTCGCCGGTGATGGTTTGTTTGTAGCCGCATTTCGGCGCTTCGACGACAGTGAAGGGCAATACGCCGACGTTGTTGCCGTGGGCTTTCATGAAGTTGCGGCTGTTGGCGCCGGTGTAACGCCAAATCGGATAGCTGACCGGCGTTTGTTTCAGGAACTTGCCGATGTTGTCGGTCGTATCCAGCGCAATGCCGACCATATCGACGCTGCCTTTTTTCTGCGCTTTGTACCATGCGGACATGGCGGGCATTTCTTTACGGCAGGGGCCGCACCAGGTTGCCCAAAGGTTGACCACGCGCACGGGGGCTTTGAGCGATTCCAGGCTTTGCGGTTTGTTGTCCTGCCAACCTGCTGTTTCATCGGCGGCAAAGGCCGGCGCAGCGGTAAAAACGGCAGCGGACAAGAGAAGGGCGGTTAAGGCTTTCATGGTTGTATCCTTGAGGTTGCCAATCGAAATTGGGTTTATTGTAAAACGGTTTGGTGGGTATGCCTACCGATTCGTATCAAGATATCAGGTAAAAAGTTTGAGTAAAAATCAGTTGCAGACGATAATAACTGCCATCATTGAATGATTTTGCAATAATACGGAGACTTTCATGCCGTCTGAATTCACACTTTATCACAATCCGCGTTGCAGCAAATCGCGTGCCGCGCTGGCTTTGCTCGAAGAAAAAGGCGTTGCCGCCGACGTGGTCAAATATCTGGATACCGCGCCTGATTTGGCGACTTTGCAGGATATGTTTGCCAAACTCGGTATCGAATCGGTGCGCGGCATGATGCGCACGAAAGACGATTTGTACAAAGAATTGGGTTTGGACAACCCCGATTTGGACAATGCCGCCCTGCTTCAGGCAATCGCCGAACACCCTGCCCTGCTTGAGCGTCCCGTTTTGGTAACGCCTACGCGCGCAGCCATCGGCCGTCCGTTGGAAAACATTGCTGCCCTACTCGGCTGACGGGGTTGGATAAGGCAGTCTGAAGATGATTTCCCTGCTTAAAAGCCGCAATGGCCTGCGATATTACCTGTTTCGCGGCCTTGCTTTGAGCGTTTTGCTGGTGTGCGGTATTTTTTTGAGCGGCACATGGCAGATTTACCGGACAGGTTTGCAAACCTTGCCGAAGGACGTTCATGC
>NZ_JBQCXF010000706.1:0-1287 GCF_051956635.1 Neisseria sp. P0022.S010
ATAAAACAAAACAAAAGCCCTCCCAAAACACACGAGTACCATCATCTTCGCGTTGGCCGTGGTTCTGTGGGGCTTGGTAAGCTGGCCGCAACCGCCTGAAGGCGCAACCGGTGCAGCCATCGATTACAGCTTGGCAGGTACGCTTGGTCATGCTATTCAGCCGTTGTTTGCACCTTTGGGCTTTACTTGGGAAATGTGTATCGCCATGATTCCGGGTATTGCCGCGCGCGAAGTGGTTGTTGCCGCATTGGGTACCGTTTACGCCGTCAGCGCGTCGTCTGAAGATGCGGTACAAAACGCACTGATTCCTATCGTACACAACAACTGGGGCTTGCCGACTGCCTTTGCCTTCTTGGCTTGGTATGTGTATGCTCCGATGTGTGCCGCGACTTTGACCGTAATTAAACGCGAAACTAAATCCACGAAAAATATGCTTATGATTACAGGCTATTTGTTCCTGATGGCTTATTTTGCCGCATTTGTGGTTTACCAAATTTCTTCAAGGATACTATCGTCATGACTCAATATATTATCGTCGGCTTGATTATGCTCGCCTGCGTATTCTTCCTCTTGCGAAAATTCGTGTTCAAACCGAAAAAACGCGACTGCAGCAGCGGCTGCGGCAAATGCGGCGGTTGCGGTTAAATAAAGAGGGTTAGGTTTAAAAGTAAAAGGCCGTCTGAAATGGTTTCAGACGGCCTTTTTGTATGTTTGAACTATGCTTCAATCGTTGTTGTAGTGCTTTCTAAGATTCTGTGACAAAACGCTTAAACTGTCTTTTTTCTTGGGAAAAGGATACAAGTGATTAAAAATATTAATGTTCCCCCTACAAAATCAATCAAATGGTGTTGATAGACAAATAAGACCGAAATAGCGAGTAAAAATCCCCAGATACCAAAAAATGATTTTAAGAATTTGGATTTGAATTCTCTACAATAAACCTCAGCTGAAAGAAAAGCGAAACTCACATGTAATGACGGGCATTGGTTAAAACTACTGTCCAATTTTCCCAAAATATAAAAGAAGGATTTTAAAATTTGGTTATCGACTTCAGGCTTGAAAAAATAAAATTTCATAGGAAATATTACAAATAGAGCAGTAGAAACTCCGATTAAAAAGGTTGCTCTTTTTATCAGTAATTTCAGACTGCTTTCGTTCTTTTCCAAAAATATAGTGACCAAGAAGAAAAACGGTGACGTCATATAAGGCAACATAAAGATGGGCAAGAAAGGAATATTCCTTTCCCAATCTATAAAATATGAAGGCACATTATCGACTGTATATGTA
>NZ_JBQCXF010000707.1:0-1261 GCF_051956635.1 Neisseria sp. P0022.S010
CGCTGACCATGGGCTGGCCTATGGAGCGGCGGCAGGCGGTTTATCCGGAAAACCTGCTCGCCGGCACGGCGGCGCATGAAAAAGTGGTGTGGATTGCCAGTCCGGCGGTACTCAACCGCTTGGGCAAAAACCGCAACTGGCAGAGCATCGGACACAAAATCGCGGGCATCGTGTCGGCGGGCGGCGCGCTGCCCGAAGCCACGGCGGATTTGCTGCAACAGGCTGCCGTCCGCCCGTTTGAAGTCTATGGCAGTACCGAAACCGGCGTGATTGCCTCACGTTGCGAACGCCAAGAATGGCAGCCTTTCAAGGGCGTGGAAATCGGGCAAAACGAAGAAGGCGCACTGTGGGCTTCTTCGCCTTGGTCGCCCGAACGCCGTCAAACAGCTGATTTGATCGAGCCGCAAGATGACGGTTTTCTGTTACTCGGTCGCCAAGACCGCATTATTAAATTTGAGGACAAACGCGTGTCGCTGACCCAAATCGAACACGAACTTTTACAACACCCTTGGATTACCGACGCCCACTGCGGTCGCCATCCGCAACATCAACGCATTGCCATATGGGCGGCATTAAATGCAGACGGTATCGCCGCCTTGCGCAAGAAAGGCCGTGCTGCGGTTGCCGATACGCTCAAACGCCATTTGGCTGCCACACAGGACACCATCGCCCTGCCGCGTTACTGGCGTTTTACCGACAGCCTGCCGCGCAACGCCCAAGCCAAAATCGCCGCGGCGGATTTTCAGATGGCCTTTACCGTCGCCCAGACATCGCCCGTTTGGTCGAAAACATCATCTGACGATGAAACCAATACTGAAACTTTTATCGGGCGCGTGCCTTTGGATTTAATTTATTTCGGCGGCCATTTTGCCACCTTCCCGCTGGTTCCCGGCGTGGTCGAGCTGCAATGGGTGCGCAACCTGATCGCGCCCAAGCCATGGAGTAAACAGCGCATCATCCGCATCGAAAATCTAAAATATCAGCAGTTTATCCGTCCTCACGATGAAGTGTCGGTAGATCTGAAATTTGATGAAGGTAAAAATAAACTGAGCTTTAAAATCAACAACGGAGAGCATCCGTGTGCATCAGGACGGATTGTGTTTGAGGCCGTCTGAATATACTTATTAACTTTTTAGTGGAAAACCAACAATATGCAACTCTTCCCTGCCCTAGAACAACGCTATTCCCACGAACACCAGTCCGCAGGCGAGGCTCAACGTCTGGCTCAAGAAATCGCTTTTGCACCGATTGTATTCCAAGT
>NZ_JBQCXF010000708.1:0-1254 GCF_051956635.1 Neisseria sp. P0022.S010
ACAGGCTGTAATCAAACGGACGGCCTGCAACAGCATCATCAATCGCTTTACGGTAGGACTGGGCCACGCGTGCAACGTAGTAGAGCGATTTGGTGCGGCCTTCGACTTTAAGGCTGTCTACGCCGATTTTGGCCAGTTTCTCAACCACTTCAATACCGCGAAGGTCTTTGGAGTTCATGATGTAGGTGCCGTGTTCGTCTTCCATAATCGGCATCATTTCGCCGGGGCGGTTGGACTCTTCAATCAGGAAAACTTTGTCAGCGTATGGATGGCGTTTTTGACCGTTGATGCCTTCAAAGTTTTGGTTGGCTTCTTCTTGGGCTTTTTCAAAGTTGAAACCTTGCAGAAGCTGGGCGTCTCCTGCATCGCTTTCAGTAGCGTTGTGAACCTTGTAGTCCCAACGGCAGGAGTTGGTGCAGGTGCCTTGGTTGGGGTCGCGGTGGTTGAAATAGCCGGAGAGCAGGCAGCGGCCTGAGTAGGCGATACACAATGCGCCGTGAATGAAGACTTCGAGTTCGATGTCGGGGCATTCTTGGCGGATTTCGGCGATTTCTTCCATGCTCAATTCGCGCGACAGGATGATGCGTTCGACACCGATGTTTTGCCAGAATTTTACGCCCCAGTAGTTGGTGGTATTTGCCTGAACGGACAGGTGAATCGGCATTTCCGGCCATTTTTCGCGCACGGTCATGATCAAACCCGGATCCGCCATAATCAGCGCGTCAGGTTTCATGGCAATCAAGGGCTCCATATCGGAAACAAAGGTTTTGAGTTTGGAGTTGTGCGGCAGCGTATTGACGGTCAGGAAGAATTTTTTGTTGCGCTCGTGCGCTTCTTTAATGCCTTGTTCGAGGACGTCGAGTTTGGCAAATTCGTTGTTGCGGGCGCGCAGGGAGTAACGCGGGCTGCCGGCGTAAACGGCATCTGCGCCGTAATCGTAGGCGGCGCGCATACGTTCGAGTCCGCCTGCCGGTAATAAGAGTTCGGGTGCTTTCATGTTTTATGCTTTTTAAAATGTTTTCAGACGGCCCTCAAGGGAAGAGGGAAGGCCGTCTGAAAGATGTTTGAAGAATGGGCGGATTATCCGCTGTTTTTGTGTTTCGGTCAATTTTGTGTCGGGTTTGCGCTTTGTTTTTTATACGGAAAATGTCCTATATGATGAAAGGTGAAAAGGGGCTGTAATTCATTGGAAATGTAAAAAAAGCAGGGTTGGGCGGAATAATTTAACAAAAAACCGTTCAAGCAATGTATTTT
>NZ_JBQCXF010000709.1:0-1244 GCF_051956635.1 Neisseria sp. P0022.S010
AACAGCCTCTTGTGTGCCTTGTTCGGCGCATTAGGGCGTATTTTACCTGAATTAGGAAGAAAACCATGAATCCGTTTTTAAATACCGCTTTCAAAGCCGCCCGTAAAGCAGGGCAAATGATGATTCGCGCCGCCGGCAATCTGGATGCCGTCAAAGTAGACAGCAAAGCATTCAACGACTTCGTTTCCGATGTTGACCGCAGCTCCGAAATGATTTTGGTGGAAGCGCTCAAAGAAGCCTATCCGCATCACAAAATCACTTGCGAAGAAGGCGGCTCCCACGGTAAAGCCACCGCCGAGTACGAATGGATTATCGACCCGCTCGACGGCACAACCAACTTCCTCCACGGCCATCCCCAATACGCCATCTCTATGGCACTCCTGCACAAAGGCGTGTTGCAAGAAGCTTTGGTGTACGCACCTGAGCGCAACGATGTATATATGGCTTCCCGCGGCAAAGGCGCGTTGCTCAACGACCGCCGCATCCGTGTCTCCAACCGCATCGAATTGAACCGATGCCTGATCGGTACCGGCTTCCCTGTTGTCGATCAAAGCATGATGGACAAGTATCTGGCAATTTTAAAAGATTTCTTGTCAAAAACCGCCGGCGGCCGTCGTGAAGGCGCGGCTTCTTTGGATTTGTGTGCCGTTGCGGCCGGCCGTTTGGACGGTTTCTTCGAGTTCAACCTCAAACCTTGGGATATTGCCGCCGGTGCATTGATTGTCCAAGAAGCAGGCGGTATCGTTACCGATATGTCCGGCAATGAAGGCTGGTTGGAAAGCGGCGACATTGTTGCGGCCAATCCTAAAGTATTGGCGCAAATGCTGAAAATTATTTCCGACCACCAATAAACGTTTGTAGGGAACGGTCTGTATTTATCTTTGCAGGCTAGAGTTTCAATAATCGGTAAAAGGCCGTCTGAAACCTGAAATAGGGTTTCAGACGGCCTTTTGTTTTATTGTTAACAGATTCGTGTAAAAGCTGAAAATATGGCTTTTGAAGGAGACACTTTTTAATTTTGTCTGTATTTTCTATTGCTTCGCAGTTATGATGTGGATTGGCTTGGCTGAAATAATGCCGCGTGCAATCATAAAAATAGAAAGCAGAGGAGAATAATGAAACGAGATTTTGAAGCAGTAAAACGCATTGTCATTAAGATTGGAACCAGTTCTTTGGTGTTGCCAAACGGCAAAATCAATTTGGCAAAAATCGACCAACTGGCCTTTGTCATTTCCAGCTTGGTC
>NZ_JBQCXF010000710.1:0-1242 GCF_051956635.1 Neisseria sp. P0022.S010
GCCTTCTTCTGATGCGGTCGATTTTCGGTACCGCATTTTCAATGCCGATGGTCGGGAAGTAGAGCAGTGTGGCAATGGCGCGCGTTGTTTTGCGCGTTTTGTCGCGGATAAGGGTTTGACGGATAAAACGGAAATTTTGGTCGAAACGGCCAAAGGGATTATTGTGCCGAAGCTGTTGGATAACGGTTTGGTTACCGTCAATATGGGTAAACCGCGTTTCATGCCGTCTGAAATTCCGTTTGTGCCTGCACATGGTGAAAATGAAGATGCGCTGACACATATTGTCTTAGTCGGTTTGGAATCTGTACCGATAAGCTGCGTGAATATGGGTAATCCGCATGCGGTGATTTTGGTTGATGATGTTGAGACTGCGCCGGTGGAGTATTGGGGCAGCGCTATTGAATCGCACGAGCAGTTCCCTGAACGGGTCAATGTCGGTTTTTTACAGGTTGAAGATGAATTGTCAGTCCGCCTGCGCGTGTTTGAACGCGGGGTGGGGGAAACTCAGGCTTGCGGCACTGGAGCGTGTGCGGCCGTGGTGGCCGGTGTGCGCAATGGCCTGCTGAAAGCGGGTGCGCCTGTGCGAGTTACTCTGCCTGGTGGCGAATTGTTTATCAGTTGGGAAGAAGGTGGCGATGTGCAAATGACCGGCCCTGCTGAAACCGTTTTTGAAGGCGAGTTGCAGTATTCATGATGGTTTCTTTGGATTTTTGGTTTGCCGTCGCGTATGCTGCGGTATCGTTGGCATTTATTTTTCGTGCGCAACGGTTTCAATGGCTTTGGGCTGCGGTGTTGTTGTGGCTGGGGATTTCGGCACTGGGCGCGCGCTTGTTGCCCGGAATGTGGGGTTTTACGCATACAGGCCCTTTGTTTATCCCTCATTTTTATCTGACAATCGCCAGTATTTTTTTCTTTATCGATGACTGCAGTAAAACGGAAGACAAAAAGTTTTGGTCGGCAGGCGAATATGCCGGTTTGACTTTATTTGCTGTTTCCAATGTCGTCATGACTTTGGCTTTTGTTTTCTTGGCAGGCGTGGTTTATTTCATCTTGCCATTGGCAGGTGCGGTTTTTGCATGGGCGGCCTTGCTGAAAATTTATGCCTTGAAACCGATTTATTGGTTTGTTTTGCAGGGCGTGTTGATGCTGGTGTTTTATCTGCACCGCGTGGTCGTGTGCAAGCAGTCGGCGGCTTTGTTTAGTGCTACTCAGCTGCAAATGGGTTGGCTGGTTGCGGTTGTC
>NZ_JBQCXF010000711.1:0-1234 GCF_051956635.1 Neisseria sp. P0022.S010
GCCTTTATTGTTTATAAACAAATAATATGTTAACCTATTGTTATCGAATAGATTTAATTATTCGTAATATCATTTCACAAAGCAAAAAGGATTCTATCTTATGAACCGTCGTCAATTTATCGGCAGCGCTGCTGCTGTTTCTCTCACCGCCGCCGCTTCTTTCGCTCGCGCTCACGACCATGCAGGCCATGCACACCATGCCGGTCATGCTGGTCACGCGCATTCTGCACCGCGCGCCTATGAAGCTGCGCGCAAAGCGGCTGCACATTGCGTTGAAGCCGGCCAAATCTGTCTGGCACACTGCATCGCCCTGTTGAGCGAAGGCGATACCTCCATGAAAGACTGCGCAGCCGGCGCTAACCAAATGTTGGCACTGTGCGGCACATTGCAAAACCTCGCTGCCCAAAATTCACGCCTGACCCCATCTTTGGCAAAAGTGTGCATCGAAGCCTGCAAACAATGTGCTGCAGCCTGCAAAGAACACGCCGGCCACCACGCTGAATGCAAAGCCTGCTACGAGTCTTGCTTGGCTTGCATTAAAGAATGCGAAAAAATTGCCGCTTAATCAATATTAAAAAAGGCCGTCTGAATTTCAGACGGCCTTTTATTTTGCTATTTTGTTCATGCTATTCGGCTGCAAGCTCTTGCTCATTCAGCAGTTTTTTCCGAACAATTGCAGGATTGCCCGCAGCCACGCAATAAGGCGGCACATCTTTGGTAACCACCGAACCTGCACCGATTACCGCGCCCTTGCCGATGGTAACACCGCCCATGATAATCGCACGCCGACCAATCCAAACATCATCTTCAATCACAATCGGGCTGATATCTGTATAACCTTCAAAGCGGCGGGTTTCAGGGTTGAATTTGTGGTTGATCGAATAAAACAGGCATTCCGGCCCCATCATCACGTTCTTGCCGAGGGTCAAACCGTGGCAGATTTCGCAATTTACGCCGATACCCGAATTATCGCCGACTACTGTATCCGGAAAAACGTATCCACCTTTTTCAATATTGACGTTTTTACCGATGTTTGGAGAAATGCACGCAGCCAAAGCAGCACGGAATTTTTGCGCAATTCTGCCGAATGGTTTGCAATAAGACGGAGGCAACATCCCTCCCCAAACACGCAAAATGCACGTCAATATCCTTTTCCACATTAATTCCGTCTCCTGTTCGTACAAGCGTAAATATTATTCAGACTATTATTCTTCTTAAAGTTTCACATCTAGAG
>NZ_JBQCXF010000712.1:0-1231 GCF_051956635.1 Neisseria sp. P0022.S010
AAGCACACCGCAAACATCCGCTGACGGAAGCGCAAACCAAACGTAACCGATATTTGTCGAAGACCCGTTATGTAGTCGAACAAAGCTTCGGTACGCTGCACCGTAAATTCCGCTATGCGCGGGCAGCTTATTTCGGACTGATTAAAGTGAGTGCGCAAAGCCATCTGAAGACGATGTGTTTAAACCTGTTGAAAGCGGCTAACAGGCTAAGTGCGCCTGTTGCTGCCTAAAAGGCGGCCCGGATGCCTGATTAATCGGGTATCCAAGGGGGATTAAGGGGGTATTTGAGTAGAATCAATGGATATTTGAAACAAAAACAGCCGAAAATCTTTGTTTTGGTTTCGGCTGTTGGGGGAAAAGGAATTTTGCAAAGGTCTCAGGCCGTCTGAAAAACCTTTCAGACGGCCTTTTTGTTTTTAGATTCTGTAAGTGATTGTACTACTGAAAGAAACAGGAGTTAGCAGACTAAAATACTAGCGTCATGAATTTAACATAATATAAATTATGTAGTTTTTCCCTATACCTAACAATCGCCGTTGTTTATTCCTGTTCGTTAACTATTGGTTAATCTTAAAAGATTCCGTATAGTACTCCAATTTTTAGTATAAAATCAATGGTTTTTAAGAGAAATGTGACTGCTTAATTTACCACTTTTTCCCTGAATGGTGGAATAGGGCAGGGTAAAATGGTATTTTATCCCTTATTTCAACCGTTCAGACGGCCTTTTCCCCATTCATCCCATTCGCTTTACCATCGGCATTATCCCCGTTACCATACAGTGTTCATCGTCAGTCGGATATTACCCTTATGACCGCCCGCCAATCCTACCATCTTACCTTTGCCCGTTTCTCCCCCTCACTTTCAGTCCGCTCCTTCACCGCCTCCGAAGCGGTCAATACCGCCTACCGTGTCGAAATTACCGCCACTTCCACCGATTCCTCGCTGCCGCTTTCTTCCTACCTCAACCAGCGCGCAGCCTTTGAGATTCGTCCGCAAGAAGGCTTACTGTCGGAAGTGGCCGGGGCATTCGGGGCTGCTTCAGACGACCCGCCGGCGAAGCAATGGCAGGGCATTATCACCTCATGCGAGAAGTTGTCCGTCTCCAAGGATGAAACCGTTTACCGCTTTGTTTTAGAGCCGCGCTTCGCGGCTTTAAAACATTTCCAAACTTCCCGGCTGTTCCAACACCAAACCATTCCCGACATCATTGTCGCCGTCTTCAAACACCACG
>NZ_JBQCXF010000713.1:0-1227 GCF_051956635.1 Neisseria sp. P0022.S010
CATCCGGCATGTGGCCGGGATTGCTTAGTTGGGATTGTGTTGAGGCTGTATATACTAGGGCCGAAATTTGATAAAAACAACAGAAACGTTAAGATATGACAATGTATAGAGCGCTTTATCAGGCTTTGTCAGCCGTCTATTCCTTTGCTAAATTGCTTTGCCTTGTATGGCTGTTTTGTTTCTTATATACCACACATCAATTTTCATAGTTTCAAACTATGAATGGTTGTAAAAAGGCCGTCTGAAAAAAAGAAGCAGGTTTCGCATTGCAAAACCTGCTTCTGATTTTTCAGACGGCCTGTTTGATTACAGAGTACGGGCAACTTCGACGATGTCGAAACATTCGAGTTGGTCGCCTTCCATAATCTCGTTGTAGCCTTTGAGCATCAGACCACATTCGAAGCCCATGCGGACTTCTTTGACGTCGTCTTTGTAGCGTTTCAAAGAAGACAACTCGCCGGTATGGATAACCACGTTGTTGCGGATGAGGCGGACATGGGAGTCGCGTTTGACCACACCGTCGGTAACCATACAGCCTGCAATGTTGCCGACTTTGGAAACGGAAATAACCTGACGGATTTCGACCGTACCGGTTACTTGCTCTTTCTCTTCCGGAGAGAGCATACCGCTCATGGCGGCTTTCACGTCGTCGATGGCATCGTAAATGATGTTGTAGTAACGGATTTCCACGTTTTCATTCTCAGCCAGTTTGCGTGCAGAAGCATCTGCACGGACGTTAAAGCCGATGATGAATGCGCCGGAAGCGATAGCCAAGTTGATATCAGATTCGGTAATACCGCCAACACCGCTGTGCAACACGTTCACTTTCACTTCGTCGGTGGACAGTTTTTTCAGGCTGCCAGCCAAAGCTTCGTAAGAACCTTGTACGTCTGCTTTGATGATGACGGACAAGGATTGGGCTTGGTTTTCGCCCATGTTGTTGAACATGTTTTCCAGTTTCGCGGCCTGTTGTTTGGCCAAGCGCACGTCGCGGTATTTGCCTTGACGGAAGAGGGCGATTTCGCGCGCTTTTTTCTCATCGGCCAATACCATTGCATCTTCGCCTGCGTTCGGTACGTCGGACAAGCCGAGGATTTCGACAGGGATAGACGGCCCGGCTTCATTGATGGCTTTGCCGTTTTCGTCAACCATTGCACGGATTTTACCGAATGCAGTACCGGCCAGCAGCATATCGCCTTTTTTCAGCGTACCGCTTTGTACCAAGAG
>NZ_JBQCXF010000714.1:0-1212 GCF_051956635.1 Neisseria sp. P0022.S010
AAGACGCCGAAGAAGTAAAAAAATACATTAATAAGCAATAAATTATAGTTAAAATTTCTTTGTTTCACGTGAAACATTTTTCAAAATATGAAAATTTTACTTGTCCGCTTATCAAGTATGGGCGATTTAATTCACACATTGCCTGCAGTTGAAGATTTGGCGCGACAATGTCCTGAGGTAGAGCTCCATTGGCTGTGTGAGGCAGGGTTTGCAGATATTGCCCGCTTGCATCCTTTTGTTAAAAAGGTTCATGTAATGAAATGGCGGCAATGGCGTAAGCACCTTTTTCAGTCTGAAACGTGGCGTGAAATAGGCCGTCTGAAAACGGATTTACAGGCTGAATCTTTTGATTTTGTTTTAGATAGCCAAGGACTGATTAAAAGTGCATGCTTTGCCAAAATGGCAAAATCCCCTATTTACGGTTTGGATAAATACAGCGCGCGTGAAAGTTTGGCTGTCCTTGCATACAGTAAAACGTTTGCCGTACCGAAAGGCAAAAATGCGGTTTGGCGAAACCGTGAATTATTTGCCCAAGTATTTGGTTATACAATGCCTGAGACGCAGGTATTTGGTTTGTCGGTTCCTGAATCAGGCCGTCTGAAAAATTTGCAATCCCCTTATTACGTTGCTTTGCATGCAACCAGTCGCGACAGTAAATTATGGCCGGTAGAACACTGGCGTGCATTATTGAAAAAGTTGAATGAAGAACAACAATGCAATGTATATCTGCCATGGGGAAATGAAACCGAAAAAATGCGTGCCGAACAGATTGCAAGCAATTTACCGTTTGCTTCGGTTTGCGACAAAATGAATTTATTACAGGCTGCATTTTTATTGAAAAACGCAGAGGGTATTATTGGCGTAGATACCGGATTGCTGCATCTTGCCAATGCGTTAGAAAAGCCTGTTGTAGGAATTTATACAGACACAGATCCGGCCAAGACCGGCGTTCAAGTTTCGGCTTATGCAAAAAATTTAGGCGGTATTGCTCAAATTCCCAATGTTGACGAGGTTTATCAAACCTTGATGGATTGTGTTGCAGCATATAGTAAATAATTGCTGGAGAGTTGGATTTATTTTCTGAGTAAATGCTTTAGAAATGATATAATTCCGCTCTATTTGCCAAGATTTATACAAATTTGGTTTTATCATGTTGGTGAAAACCGAATTGGATTTTATATAAAGAATGTATCAAAAGCAGTATGCTTGATT
>NZ_JBQCXF010000715.1:0-1212 GCF_051956635.1 Neisseria sp. P0022.S010
TAATAAAAGTCCTATTCCACCGCTAAACCTTGTTGTTAAGCTAGTTAATCCAGAAAATGCTTGTGCGCATTTGCCAAGTTTTAAGCTCAATTTTTCCGCCTTTGTTAATGTTCGTCCTTCTCCACGGACTTTATTTGGTGCTTTATCTGATGGATACCTCCAGTCATGTGCATGATGATCTCCAAAACCATGATTGTGACCAAAGTCAATATCTTTTAGAGGATTGCCTCTTGCATCATAACTTCTAATTTGAATTGGCTTCCTTGTTTGAGGATCTAGTTTTGCCAATTTTCCATTTTTGGGACCAAATTGCCCTGTTCTGCTACCTTCTGGTAGTCTACTGCTAATTGATTTTCTAGCTAATCCCAACGGATCAATCCATCTTTGAACATTCGGCGCAAATCGGTAAAAGTTAAATCCTCCTTCCAACCCAATCGGGTCCTGATTCACAAACTGCCCGGAATCAGGCTCATAATACCTGAAGAAATTATAGTGCAGCCCCGTTTTACAGTCGCAATACTGGTTTTGCAGGCGGAACGGCTGGTATGCGCTATCTGTTACCTTGGTTTCCTCTTTCAGACGGCCCCAGCCGGTATAGTTGCCGAACCACAGCAAATTGCCGTCCTTATCGGTCATCTCTCTCGGGATACCGATTTGGTCGCAGTGGAAGTAGCGGGTTTGTTGTCGGCTTTCTCCGTCTTCGGTTGTCCAATCGCGGACTTGCGCCAGCGGTTCGTAGCTGCTCGGATCAGTGTAGATATAGGTATATCTGCCGTCCGGGTGGATTTCCTGCAAGAGATGGCTGCCGTCCCAAACGAAGCGGGTTTCCTCTTCGAGGCTACCTGAAACTTCTCCGTCTTTCAGACGACCTTTGCCTATCCTTCTGCCCAAAGCATCGTAGGTGTATACCCAAGTTTCTTTCGTGCCGTCTTTTTTGAAGATTTCGGCTTTAACCAGTTGGTCATGCAGATCGTAGAAATAGTTCTGCACTTCGCCGTCAGCCAGTTCGCGGTGGATGAGGTTGCCGAAGTGGTCGTAGTAATAGCTGATACCGTTGTAGGCTTTCAGGCGGTTGTCGGTGATGGGATTGAGGCCGTCTGAAAGCGGTGCGGTCGTTTTGCCCTCTCCCCAACCCTCTCCCACGAGAGAGGGGGCAGGGTACGGTGTCGGAGATGATTTCGTCGTCGAGGCTAATTTAGATCATATATGACA
>NZ_JBQCXF010000716.1:0-1209 GCF_051956635.1 Neisseria sp. P0022.S010
ATACAAATATTATTAGATCATAGATTATTAAGTGAAATTACTGAAACAATATATGATGTCCCGGATACGGAAGTTGTTTGAAAAAAGCAAGTTGTAGCCTACATGTCCAAGCAACTACCTGAAAAAACAAAAGCAAGCGGTAGCCTGCATACCCAGCCGACCGCGTGCGAGGCTGCGCCACACACCCTACCTGTGAATTACACGGAACTTTAAAACCAATGCGTAGGGTGTGTGCGGTACACACGCACGCGGTTGGTTGATTGACGGTTTGCCGTTTCAACTTTTAACTTGTTGAAGCTAGCGCTTTCAGACGGCCTCCAATGTCGTCTGAAAACATCAGCTTCAACAAAGTTAAAACCTTAAACAACAAACCATTCCTTCTCCAACACCCAAACCACAAACAAAAATCCTATGGCGCGTTATCGCAGAAACTTCATTGCCGGCGGCACATTCTTTTTCACCGTCAAACTCGCCGATCCAAAATCGCGCCTGCTTGTCGAACATATCGACTTATTGCGTGCGACTTATATGGATGTGCAAAAACAATATCCCTTTGAAACCGTCGCCGTATGCGTGCTGCCGAATCATATACACGCCATTTGGACGCTGCCGCCCAACGATGCGGATTATTCCCTGCGCTGGCGGCTGATTAAAACCAAATTCTCCGCACATCTCCCTCATGCCGAAAACCTGTCTGCCGGCAAACAGCGGCGGCACGAACGCGGTATTTGGCAACGGCGTTTTTACGAACACACCGTGCGCGACGAAACGGATTTGCAGCGTTGCGCGGACTACATCCATTTCAATCCCGTCAAACATGGATTGTGCGGTAATGTCCGCGATTGGGCGTTTTCGTCGTTTCACCGTTATGTTCGGAATGGATGGCTGCCGTTAGATTGGGGCGGCACAAAAGAAACAGCGGTAATGAGTTTTGGGGAGTAAATGCTATAAAAAACCACCGACCGCGTGCGTGGCGGCGCCACACACCCTACCTGTGAATTACGCGGAACTTCAAAACCATCGCGTAGGGTGTGTGCGGTACGCACGCACGCGGTTGCTTAATTGATGGTTTGCTGTTGTAAATTTCAACTTATTTAAAACTAACGCTTTCAGACGGCATAAGAAATGGCCATCTGAAAATTGAAAATGTTTTATCTAAAATAACCATCCTAATTCACGCAACAAAAAACGGATTCCAAACCATTGGAA
>NZ_JBQCXF010000717.1:0-1205 GCF_051956635.1 Neisseria sp. P0022.S010
GCGTACTGCATTGCGTGATGCCGATGCAAAACTGAAACAGGCTTGATTATTTGATGGAATAAAGGCCGTCTGAAACTCGTAGTAAGGTTTTAGACGGCCTTTTCTATGCTTTGAAGCTGTTAAATCAATTCTAAATCCGGACCGGCATTTTGCGCACGACGGCTTCGTAATTGAATGTCTAGGCGCAAGTCATGGGGGGAGTCGGCATTTTTAATAGCGTCTTTATAGCTGATATCGCCGTTTTCATACAAATCATACAAGGCTTGGTCAAAAGTGATCATGCCCATGCCGGTTGATTTTTTCATCATTTCTTTGATGTTGTGGACTTCGCCTTTTTGAATCAAGTCGGCAATAATCGGCGAATTGAGCAAAACTTCGACCGCCGCCACACGACCCCGTCCGCTTTCACGGGGAATCAGTCTTTGTGAAATAAAGGCTTGCAGGTTGAGCGACAAGTCTGTCAGCAACTGGGTACGGCGCTCTTCGGGGAAGAAGTTGATGATGCGGTCGAGCGCTTGGTTGGTATTGTTGGCATGTAGTGTCGCCATACACAAATGGCCGGTTTCCGCGAAGGAAATAGCGTAGTCCATGGTCTCGCGGTCGCGGATTTCGCCAATCAAGATAACATCCGGTGCTTGGCGCAGGGTGTTTTTCAGCGCAATCGGCCAATTTTCGGTATCTACGCCGATTTCTCGTTGGGTGATGATGCAGTTTTTGTGTTGGTGGATAAACTCAATCGGGTCTTCGATGGTGATAATGTGGTCGAAGCTGTTTTCGTTTCGATAGTCGATAAGGGAGGCGAGAGAAGTGGACTTGCCCGAACCTGTACCACCGACAAAAATAATCAGGCCGCGTTTTCTGAGGGCGATGTCTTTCAGAATAGGGGGCAGATTGAGCGTTTCAAATTTCGGGATATTGCTGGTAATGGAGCGGAACACTAAAGCTGTTGCACCGCGTTGAACCATGGCATTGACACGGAAGCGACTGGTATCGGGCAGGCTGATGGCGAAGTTGCATTCGTTGGTGGAAGAAAATTCTTCGATTTGTTTGGAAGACATAATCGAAAAAGCGATTTCCATACATTTTTCAGCACTCAACGGCTCATCACTCAGTCGCGTAATTTTGCCGTCCACTTTCATGGCCGGCGGGAAATTGGTGGTAATGAAAAGGTCGGAGCCTTTGTATGTGTTCATATGGTGTAGCCA
>NZ_JBQCXF010000718.1:0-1200 GCF_051956635.1 Neisseria sp. P0022.S010
GCCTATCAAGTTCTATGCGATTGAATGTGTGCTCTTTAACCCTTTCAAGGAAATAACATGTCTCAAATTACTATGCGTCAGATGATTGAAGCCGGTGTTCACTTCGGTCACCAAACCCGTTTCTGGAACCCGAAAATGGCCCAATACATTTTCGGTGCGCGCAACAAAATCCATATCGTAAACTTGGAAAAAACCCTGCCGATGTTCCAAGAGGCGCAAGAAGCCGTACGCCGTCTGGTTGCCAACAAAGGTACAGTATTGTTCGTAGGTACCAAACGCCAAGCCCGCGACATCATCCGCGAAGAAGCTACCCGCGCCGGTATGCCTTTTGTCGATCACCGTTGGTTGGGCGGCATGCTGACCAACTACAAAACCGTTAAGCAATCCATCAAACGCCTGGAAGAAAAAACCGCCGCTTTGGAAAACGCTGCCGAAGGCGGTTTCAACAAAAAAGAAATTCTGGAAATGCAACGCGACGTTGAAAAACTGGAACGTTCTTTGGGCGGTATCAAAAACATGAAAGGCCTGCCTGACGCGATTTTCGTTATCGATACCGGCTACCAAAAAGGTACTCTGGTTGAGGCTGAAAAACTGGGCATCCCTGTTATCGCCGTAGTCGATACCAACAACAGCCCTGACGGCGTGAAATACGTTATCCCTGGTAACGATGACTCCGCCAAAGCCATCCGCCTGTACTGCCGCGGCATCGCCGACGCAGTTTTGGAAGGCAAAAACCAAGCGCTGCAAGAAACTGTAGCCGCTGCCCAAGAAGCTGCTGCCGAGTAATTCGGTACACGGAAGAGGGGCGTTATGCCCCTTTTCTCAAATCCCGTTCTGAAATCCGTTTCAGACGGCCACTATTTCCAAACACGGCAAATGGCCGTGTTCCCAAAAATCTAGGAGATTCAAAATGGCAGAAATTACTGCAAAAATGGTTGCCGACCTGCGCGCCGCTACCGGCCTGGGCATGATGGAATGCAAAAAAGCCTTGGTTGAAGCCGAAGGCAACTTCGACAAAGCCGAAGAAATCCTGCGTATTAAATCCGGTGCGAAAGCCGGTAAACTGGCCGGCCGTACTGCTGCCGAAGGCGTATTGGCTTACGCGATCAACGGCAATGTCGGCGCATTGGTTGAAGTAAACTGCGAAACCGACTTCGTTGCTAAAGACGCCGGCTTCGTAGAATTTGCCAACTTCGTTGC
>NZ_JBQCXF010000719.1:0-1165 GCF_051956635.1 Neisseria sp. P0022.S010
GGGTTGTCCCGTTCCAAAAAAATGAGCGCAATCAAACCACCACAAATCACCGTATTCGACAGCAAGCCAACCGATGCTTATTTCTTCGGTACTTGCGTTCTCGACCTTTTCATGCCGGAAGCAGGCATGGATGCCATCACTTTAATTGAACAACAGGGCATCCGTATCCATTATCCGATGGAGCAAAGCTGCTGCGGCCAACCGGCCTATTCGTCAGGCCATCCTAAAGAAGCTTTTTATGTTGCCAAAGCGCAACTGGATTTATTCCCTGAAAATTGGCCGATTGTCGTGCCTTCCGGTTCTTGCGGCGGCATGATGAAACACCACTGGCCAACTCTGTTCAAAGGTACCGAGTACGAGCAAAAAGCGATTGATTGCGCCAACCGTATCATTGAATTTACCCACTTCCTGCTGGCGATTGGTTACAAACCTGAAGATAAAGGCGAGCCGGTTAAAGTGGCTGTCCATACTTCCTGCGCCGCGCGTCGTGAGATGAATGTCCATTTGTCAGGCTGGCAGCTGATTGACGGCATGGAAAATGTTGAACGTATCGTTCACGACCATGAAAGCGAGTGCTGCGGTTTTGGCGGTACATTCTCTGTGAAACAAGCCGATATTTCCGGTGCGATGGTAACCGACAAAGTTGCAGCCTTAAAAGAAACAGGTGCAACTGAAATCATCAGCGCGGATTGCGGCTGTATGATGAATATCGGAGGCAAAATTGCCAAAGACGAACCCAATATGCCGCGTCCGAAACATATTGCATCTTTCCTGTTGGAACGTACCGGAGGTAAAGCATGAGCGCGCGCGAAAATATTTTAGCGAAATTGAAAAAAGCCGATGCCTTGCCGATGGAAGAGCCGCCGGTTTTCGATTATTACCGTGAAATGGGTGTTTCTTGGGCAAACGATGTCGAGCGCTTGAAACATTGGGCGGCTGCCATGCGTGCCGTCAAAACGGAAATCTATTGGGTTACTAAAACCAACTGGCCGCAAGTATTCCGCCAAGCAGCCGAAGGCAAAGGCTTGAAAAACATTCTGCTCCCATTGGAAACAGAACATGGTCAGCTGGCCCGTGCAGCTTTGGCCGATACCAATATTGAACCGCGTGGTTTTGAGCGAAAAATCGACGATTGGAAAAACGAATTCTTTACAGATATTGAGGC
>NZ_JBQCXF010000720.1:0-1160 GCF_051956635.1 Neisseria sp. P0022.S010
TTATTATCCAGTTACCCTTTGCTCAAAAGGCCGTCTGAAAAATCAAGAATAATCAGGTATAATCGGCACCATATTTATTTTCAGACGGCCTTTGTGCCGAAGGATACTTTCATGAGCAAAAAACGAGTTTTAACAGGCGTTACCACAACAGGTATTCCACACTTGGGCAACTATGTCGGTGCCATCCGCCCGGCTATCCGCGCAGCGCAAGATTCCAATACCGAATCATTCCTCTTTTTGGCCGACTATCATGGTATCATCAAATGTCATGAGCCGGAAATGATTCATCAATCTACTCAAGCTGTTGCCGCCACATGGCTCGCCTGCGGACTCAATCCGGAACAGACTACTTTCTACCGTCAAAGCGACATTCCCGAAGTGATGGAGCTAAACTGGATTCTGACCTGTATCACCGCAAAAGGCCTGATGAACCGCGCCCACGCTTATAAAGCCGCAGTACAGACAAATACCGAAAACGGTCAGGAAGATCCGGATCACGGCGTGGAAATGGGCCTGTACAGCTACCCTATCCTCATGACTGCTGATATTCTCATGTTCAATGCCCATGAGGTTCCAGTCGGTCGCGACCAAATCCAACACGTTGAAATGGCACGCGATATTGCCGGTCGCTTTAATCACCGCTTCCAAGAACTCTTCACCCTGCCTGAAGTAAAAATAGACGAAAATGTCGAACTCTTGGTCGGCTTGGACGGACGCAAAATGTCCAAGTCCTACGGCAATACCATTCCACTTTGGGAAAACAACAAGAAAACCCAAAAATCGGTCAACAAAATCATCACCAATATGAAAGAACCCGGCGAGCCGAAACAGCCTGATGAAAGTCCTCTGTTTGAAATCTACAAAGCCTTCTCCACGCCGTCTGAAACTGCCGAGTTCACGCAAATGCTGGCCGAAGGCCTTGCTTGGGGTGAGGCCAAGAAACTCTTGGGCGCAAAAATCAATGCCGAACTCGCAGAGCCGTGCGAGCGCTACAATGAATTGACCGCCAAACCCTCTAGAATTGAAGACATTTTGCAGTCCGGCGCACAAAAAGCGCGTAAAGAAGCACGTGAATTGTTGGATAAAGTACGCGATGCAGTAGGTATTCGTCCGTTGAAATAATAGCAAGGCCGTCTGAAAATTTCAGACGGCCATAATAT
>NZ_JBQCXF010000721.1:0-1158 GCF_051956635.1 Neisseria sp. P0022.S010
AACGGCTTTGAGTGCGTCGCCGTCGCGCAGGTGTAAGTGCATATCGTCGGGGCGGATGATGGTCAGGGTTTGCATAGCTTACTTTCGAGTGGTTTGGTTTGATAATGTTTCAGACGGCCTTTATTCGGCGGTAACGGTTTCTATCGATTTGATGTTTCAATCGTCAACCGGCCTAAGGCAAAACGGCGGCCTTATTGTCGTAAGAATGATGGGTCAAATAAAAAACAGCCTGTACCGGAAAATGCTCGGACGACGTTGTTTTAACGGTCAGCAAGGTTTCTTTCGGACTGCCGGACGCGCGCCATGCGTAGGAAATCTGACGCATAGGCAACGGGGTTTCCGCCAAATTATCGGCACGCAACTCAGCGTTCAAACCTTGCGGCGGATTTTCTGCCAAAGCCAAAAATTGTTTAAAAATCAGATGGTCGTCGGCTTTAGCCGTGCGCACGCTGCAACTGTCTTCAGTCAGGCTCAAATAATAATCTGCGCCGTTTTCCGTTTTCTTCCAAATGCTTAATGCCTCCAAATCCATCATTCCGGCAGGCAAATCGGCAATATCTTTTTTCGACAATAAAACCAGTTTGTTGGCATTGGCAAACTCGCCGACAAGGGCGACATCTCCGTCTGCGGACACGCAGCTTTGGCGGAACAAGTCGGTTACATTTTGGGCATAATCGGCAGCGTTCTGCGGCGAAACGCCTTCATTACCGCATGCACTCAGGCAGACGGCCAATACAGCGGCAGACAACGCGACGGCTTTAGACATTTCAGACGGCCTTTATTTGTGCTTCAACACCAGCTTGAACACGCCGTCGGCCTCGCTCGATTCCAACAAAACATGTCCAGTCTGACGGCAAAACGCTTCAAAATCGCCGGGCGCGCCGCCATCGGTGGCCAATACGGTCAGCACTTCGCCTTCCTGCATTTGCGCCAAAGCTTTTTTGGCACGCAAAATCGGCAGAGGGCATTTCAAACCGATGACATCCAGAGTTTGTGTATTCATGATGAAAACTCGTCATATTAATCAGAATTAACGTCAATTATACCGCACTTACTTGCACCCCACCCTGCAAGCCCATAAAATAAAGCCGTTTTTCACTTTGGAGCTGTCTATGCGCCGTTTTGCCCTTCTCGCTCTCAGCCTTGCCGCGACTCAAG
>NZ_JBQCXF010000722.1:0-1158 GCF_051956635.1 Neisseria sp. P0022.S010
GCCACAAGCGTATCGTCAACCTTCAACGCGCCTTTCAAAGCCGCGCAATCTTCGCGCGAAACCACAACCGCTGTTGCCCCCGCTGCCAACACATCTTCAACAAAATCATGCGCGTCAAAGCGCTCACCGGCAAGCGCGAAAAATACATCGCCTTCCTGAATATCACGGCTGTCCGTAACAATACGCGAAACGGATTGATTTTCAGACGGCATCGAAAGGCCGAGAGTTTGGCAGATGAAATTTAGGTCTAGTGGTTTCATGGTTTCTTTCGTTTGTTTTTTTCAAACAGACATTTTGTTGCAAAGGCATTTTACACTTTGGCAGAAGGCAGCAACTCTTCGACGAGCACCTTTAAAGCGCGCCTTCCTTCTCGATTTCTGGTACTGGGATGAGGTGCTCGGTAACATATTATTTCCTTATTACCTTCAAAAGAAAATTTTTCCAGTTTTCCCTTATTCAAGCCGTTTATGCCTTGACCCGAGCCGGATAAATCAGGAAAGCACTCCCTCCGCGCCGCTACGCCGCCGTCTCCGCTTACGAAAAGAATAATCTGTGGCTTTAAAATTTCAATTTGGGCACGTAACAATTTACAGGAAAGTGTTTTTATATCTTCGAACCAATCCGAATGCTTAGGATGTTTAGTTTTATAGTCCACCGCAAAAATATTAGCCCACAAGATGCCTTCATTCCCACTTCGCTTAGCAACGTTACGGACGAAATTGAAAAATGTTGCTCCTTTTGTGTTTCTTTTTAAATCCCCAGTCAAATTCCGCCAAATAAAATCTTTGCTTAACGACATCAGTTGCCTTACATTTTCGGCATGATATTCATCAAATTTCTTGCTATCGTACCAACTTCGTGTTTCTCGACCGACAATCAGAATTTTATGTTCTGCGCTTTCATAATGCTCAGGGACAAAGCCCAAATGGATATTGGATAATTTATTGTCTTTATTGCTAATTGCACGCAACAAGTTCTGATGTTCCGGTTTGTTTAAAATCTCTACATACTTATTCAGCAATAATTCTTGTAAATCATTCATTTGACGTATTCTTGTACTATTGAAACCGATTTTCCCACACTCAACTACCGATTTTTCCATACTCTTGATAATCGGAGAAACACAAGATGATGGTTTTACCGTTTTTACGATAAGGG
>NZ_JBQCXF010000723.1:0-1154 GCF_051956635.1 Neisseria sp. P0022.S010
CCCCACAAGAAAGCACGAAACATGGCGTTAATCGTACATAAATACGGCGGCACATCAGTAGGCTCGCCCGAACGCATCAAAAACGTAGCCAAACGTGTCGCCAAAGCCCGCGCCGAAGGACACGACATCGTAGTCGTCGTATCCGCCATGAGCGGCGAAACCAACCGACTGGTCGCCCTGGCGCACGAAATGCAAGAACATCCCGATCCGCGCGAGCTGGACGTCGTCCTTGCCACCGGCGAACAAGTAACCATCGGCCTGCTGGCCATGGCCCTGAAAGACATCGGCATTGACGCCAAGAGCTACACCGGCTGGCAGGTTGCCCTCAAAACCGACACTTCCCACACCAAAGCCCGCATCGAAAGCATCGATGACGAAAAAATGCGTGCCGACCTCGCCGAGGGCAAAGTCGTTATCGTAGCCGGTTTCCAAGGCATCAGCAGCGAAGGCAATATCTCAACCCTCGGCCGCGGTGGCTCCGACACCTCCGCCGTTGCACTTGCCGCAGCCCTCAAAGCCGACGAATGCCAAATTTATACCGACGTAGACGGCGTTTACACCACCGACCCGCGCGTCGTACCCGAAGCACGCCGCATGGACACGATCACATTCGAAGAAATGATCGAATTGGCCAGCCTCGGCTCAAAAGTTTTACAAATCCGCTCTGTAGAATTCGCCGGAAAATACAAAGTGCGCCTGCGCGTACTCAGCAGCCTGCAAGAAGGCGGCAACGGCACCCTGATTACCTTTGAAGAGGACGACAACATGGAAAGAGCAGCCGTAACCGGTATCGCATTCGACAAAAACCAAGCCCGCATCAACGTACGCGGCGTACCCGACAAACCCGGCGTTGCCTACCAAATCCTCGGCGCAGTTGCCGATGCCAACATCGAAGTCGACATGATCATCCAAAATGTCGGCAGCGAAGGCACAACCGACTTCTCCTTCACCGTACCGCGCAGCGACTACAAGCAAACCATCGAAATCCTGCAACAACGTCAAGACAGCATCGGCGCAGCCTACATCGACGGCGACGACACCGTATGCAAAGTCTCCGCAGTCGGCTTGGGCATGCGTTCACACGTCGGCGTAGCCGCCAAAATCTTCCGCACCCTCGCAGAAGAAGGCATCAACATCCAAATGATTTCAACTTC